>JALVXO010000042.1:0-2217 GCA_027022775.1 Campylobacteraceae bacterium | reverse complement strand
TGCAATTCCAAAAAAGAATAAAAAGGTAAATAGCAGAGCATAATCGATTTGCAAAGCTTTTTTATCAAAAATAATTGCATAAATTATAACCAAAGAGGCGCTAAAGAGCGGCAGCAGATGAAAAACACTCAATAAAACAGCAATCAGCAAAATAGAGTAAATAAATGCCTTTTTCTCAACCCTTACCGCCTCTTTAGGCGCGGGGGTTTTGGGAATTTTAATAAAAAGGGAAAGGGCAACAAGAAGTATAAGAAAAGTAAGAGAAAACGGCGCTATTGTTTTTATAAATTGGCTTGGCGGGGTGTGGTAAAACCAGTAGATAAAAAGGTTTTGCGGGTTGCCTATTGGGGTAAGGGCTGAGCCGGCATTTGCACTTATTGCTTCTAAGATAACCAAAATATCTTTGCCATTAATTTTTAAAGCAAGTGTAAGCGGAACCATAATAATTAAGGCAATATCATTAGTAACTATCATCGATAAAAAGAAAGTTGCAAGCAAAAGTTTTAAAGCTAAAAGTGAGCCTTTTTCTATGCTTTGGGCAGTTTTTAAAATTAAATTGCTCTGCACAAATCCATTAATTGCGACAAAAAGAGCAAAAAGAATAAAAAGTACTTCCAGCTCACTTGTAGAGTAGCGTGGAATGTGTTTTGTATAAAGCGATGTAGCCAATAAAGCCACGGCTGATGCAATCACAAGCCACTCTTTTAAAATAAAATCAATAAATGGCGTTAAAAATTTCACAATAACCTCTTTGAATGTTTTGTATAATTAAAAGAAATTTTGACATCAATATCTAAAAAAAGCACTTAAAATTAGAGTTGTAAGTCTAAAAAATAGTATAAAAATTGGATTTATAAGTCTAATTTGCTATAATTATCCATATAGCTTAAATTTTAAGGTAAAAAATGAAACTTGATGAGTTAAGAGAGTATCAAAGAAAGCTTTTTGAAGTAAATAACTTTATCTATAAAAGATATTTCCATAAAACCATAAATCTAAATAAAAAGCTTGTAGGACTGGTTGGTGCCAGAGGGGTTGGCAAAACTACTTATCTTATACAGTATTTAAAAGAGCTGAATTTGCCTTTTTCTAAAAAGTTGTATATAAGTGCGGATATTTTAACAATCCCTTCTTTATTTGATGTCGCCAATGCATTTAGCAAAGAAGAGGGTGAAGTTTTAGTAATAGATGAGATACACAAATACAAAGATTTCGAAAAAGAGTTAAAAAAGATATATGATTTGTTAAATCTTAAAGTAATTTTTAGTGGCAGTAGCGCATTGAGCATAGACAACTCAAAAGCAGACCTTAGCAGAAGAGCCGTTATTTACACTGTTTACGGTATGAGTTTTAGAGAGTTTATAGAGCTTAAAAAGGGTATATCGCTTCCTAGCTTCTCTTTGGAAGAGATATTAAAAAATCATATAGATATAGCTTATGAGCTTTTACAAAAATTTAATCTTACGCTTCTGTTTAGAGAGTATCTCAAAAGCGGATATTATCCATTCTATTTTGAAGACCCCCAAGATTATCTTTTGCGGCTTAATCAAACGGTAAACACGGTTATCGAAGTGGATATTCCTGCAATTTTTCCGATAGATTACAGCAGTATTCAAAACTTAAAAAAGCTGGTTCGTCTTATCTGCGAGTCACAGCCCTATACCCCGAACATTAAAGAACTTTTGTTGAAAATGGATATGAAAGATAACTATAAAGGGCTTTATAGATTTTTAGAATATCTAAACCGAGCCAAAATACTTACAACCATCAAGCCTAAACATAAAGGCAATAACATTTTTACTAAGCCGGATAAAATATATCTAAACAATACCAATTTGCACTATGCCTATTGCGATAAAAGAGAAATCGGAACATTAAGAGAGGTTTTTGTATCTAGTATGTTAATCCAAGGCTACACAATCCAAGTTGCCAAAAAAGGCGATTTTTTGGTAGATGATAAATATCTCTTCGAAATTGGTGGTAAAAATAAGGGGTTTAAGCAGATAAAAGATTTGCCAGACTCTTACATTGCGGCTGATAATATAGAAATAGGAAGCGGAAATAAGATTCCGCTTTGGCTGTTTGGGTTTTTGTATTAACGATTGAGTTGAGAGATATTTGAGCCGCAGGGTCAAATATCTCTCTGCAATGACTTGTTATATATTTTACTCTAATATGCTATCAACAATCCCCAATATATTGTTGATTGTATCAGAA
>JALVXO010000041.1 GCA_027022775.1 Campylobacteraceae bacterium | reverse complement strand
GAAAACACTATGATTTTATGGACTTTTGGTTATTGGATTTATCTAAAAATAGCACTTTTTAAGCAAAGGTTAAGGTTGGGTGGCAAAGTTGGGTTAAGCTTTACACTTTATAAAGTGAAATTTTTAAGTTGACGCGTATGCGGCATAGCCGCACCAGCATACAGAAAATGGAATTTTAAACTTATACTCTACCCTGCTCCCTGCACTCTCTGCACAATCCGTAAATTTCCACCTCTATATCTTGTGCTTCAAAATCTTTTATGCTTGCTAAAGCTGCTGCGTTTTGTTCTATCTCTTGAGAGAGTTCTATATCTTCTACGCTGCCGCACTTTTTGCAGACAAGATGGGAGTGGGGTTCTTTAACAATTTCATATTTAGATTTAAAACTGTTTAAAGAGAGTTCTTTTAAAAGATTAAGTTCCACTAAAGATGTGACATTTTTATAAACTGTAGCTAAAGACATAGAGTAGTGTGTAGCTTTGGCTTTTTGGTAAATTTCGTCTATATTAGCGTGGCCATATTCATTGATTGCATTTAAAATAGTTACTCTTTGCGGAGTTACCTTTAAACCGTGCTCTTTAAGTTTTTTGATTACATCTATTTTCATACTGCTCCTAAAAAAATTAGGCAGAGGAATTAAAGCTCCTCTGCATGTTTAGCAAGATACTCTGCAACACCTTCTGGATCCGGCTTCATAGCCTCTTCGCCCTCATGCCAATTAGCCGGGCAAACTTCACCATGCTCATTTGTAAATAGCATAGCATCTACCATTCTTAACATTTCATCGATATTTCTTCCTAGCGGCAAGTCGTTAATTACCGCATGG
The DNA here is from genome assembly GCA_027022775.1 of Campylobacteraceae bacterium. Lineage (GTDB taxonomy): Bacteria > Campylobacterota > Campylobacteria > Campylobacterales > Sulfurovaceae > JAADEQ01. The sequence continues at coordinate 3,243 of JALVXO010000041.1, read as the reverse complement.
CGGACTGTTCCGTCTTTATCAATCAAGAAAGAACCTCTAAGCGCAACGCCGCCGTCTAAAAGCACATCATAATCTGCAGCAATCTGTTTAGTTAAATCAGCAACCAAAGGGAACCCTACTCTGCCGATACCCCCTTTTTCTACTGGAGTTTCTCTCCAAGCAAAGTGGCTGTATTGAGAGTCAACAGAACAGCCTATTACATTGATTCCTCTATCTTTAAACTCTTTTAATCTATGGTCGAATGCGATAATTTCAGATGGACATACAAATGTAAAATCTAACGGATAGAAAAATAGAACTGTCCCTTTTTCTCCCATATTTTCGTATAGATTAAAGTTATCTACAATTTCTCCATTTGGCATAACCGCCGCAGCTGTAAAATCTGGTGCTTTTTTTGTTACTAACATAATTTCTCCTAAATAATAATTTTTATTAACAATGAAATTGTATCATTTAAAACTTAAATAAAAATTAATTAGGATAAAAAATATCCGCTTTTATTCTTTTGATAATGATTATCAATTTCAGGAGTTTTTTATAATTTTCTTGCTTTAATTTTGCAAATAAATTCAAAAGGACTCAAGTGAAAATCTTAAAACTATCAGCAGCAGCTTTTTTAGCAGCTACCATTTCTGCTAAAGATTTTAACGGAGATTTAAAGCTGGGTTATAAGCAAAGCAGCAAGGGGCTTAAAGATTTATCCCTGGGGGTTAAGCTGGGTTTTGTTTCAGACAGCTGGCACAATTTAAGCGTTGGAGCTACTATTTGCTCAAGCACTGCATTAAACAAAAAAGATGGAGCAGAAATACCATTCTTTAACAGCAGCAATAACAGTTATGCAATTATGTGCGAAGCTTATCTAAAGGGTAGTTGGAACAATACAGAAATAAAAATCGGACGCCAAATATTGGATACACCTTTTGCGGACAGCGACGATATAGGAATGGTCCCTAACAGTTTCGAAGCTGTAACAGTGCAAAACAGCTCACTGCCGCATACTCTGTTTACTTTTGCTTATCTTTACAAAATGGCGGGAGTAGATGCCGAAATTCTGGAAAAATTCACCAAAATAAACGGAAGCAAAGGGGTGTGGACGGCTGGAGTCTCATACAGCGGCATTAAAAATCTGCAGCTATCTCTTTGGTATTACAATATAAACAGGGCAAGCAGAGATAAATTAGCATATATCGAAGCGATTTACGAAAATAGTTTTGGGGGTTTAAATTACTCTTTTGCAGCACAGTATGCTTGGCAGCATTTCAAAAGCGAAAGCGCGACAAAAATTTATGGCATAAGTGCATCAGCCGGATATAAAGGTGTAAATATAACCGCTTCTTATAACAAATGCAATGGAAACAGCGCCACAAACGGCTTTAGCGGCGGACCTTTCTTTACCTCTGCCGAACACTTAACCATAGCAGAAGCGGGCAAAAACTCTAAAGCTTACAGTTTTGGCATAGAGTATGACGCATCAAATATCGGATTGGAAGAATTAAGCCTCTCTGCAAACAAACTTATTTTAAAATCGGAAGAAAAAATTAAATCTAATGAATTGGATATTGGAATAAACTATACATTTAACGACAATTTGGAACTAAATGCAATTTTTAGCAGAGTTAACGACAAAATAAACAGTGAAAAATTCAATAATACAAGAGTTTTTGTAAATTATAAATTTTAACCCAAAACGATGTAAGAATTTTTTAGCATTTTTTAAAGCAAATATCGGCATAATGGCATTTAGGGAGTATTAATATTATTCGCTCTTTAACAACACGATTGTTAAACATTGCATAAAATGAACTATAATCCAACCAGACCCGACTTTAAGGGTACTATGCTTACGCAAGTTAAAATTTAATAGTGAATAGTTAAAAGTTAATGATTTGTTTTTGATTTAAAATTAAAACTTTTCACTTTTAGTTTTTAACTTTTAACTTCAAAGATTGCCCGACTTTAAGGGGTGAGACCGTTAAACAAACGATACCTGCGTATCGTTTGTAGGGTCGGAACCGGAGCGTTGTGAGCAGAGCGAACCGCGGAGGCAAAAGCGTTAAGCAAAGGCAAACTGCTTTGCCTTTGTAGCTCCGCACGGCGCTGCGTTTATGCAAGCTTGCATAGCAGATGTCCAAGCCCTTAGGGTTAAATACTCTTTTTTAGCCTGCGGCTAACATAATCCCAAAAATTTTTTTGCTGTCCGAGTGAAGCGACTTCTGCTTGCAGTAATGTTGGGTAAAGCGAAACTGAACCTAGCAGGGTATAAGCCCGAGGACCAAATTATAAAGCTTTCACTTAATTAACAGTTTTTCAGAGGGTTCAATTGAAAAAAATTAACTGCATAAAATCTTTGCAGCCTTTTGTGCGCTGCCGTGTTTTAGATACTCCCTTAACTCAATAGAATTTTCTAGAAACTTTTCTCTATTGTAATTATTATACTCTCTGTAAAGATTTTGGGCGGTAACCTCTTCTTGTATCAATTCGGGGTGAAACTTCTCTTTGCCTGCTTGTTCAAAAAATATATTGGCTAAACCAATATAATTTAATTTTATAAGCTTAGAGCCTATAAAGTAATCGAGCGGTTTTGCTTTGTAAGCCAAAATAAACGGTGTGCCGGTAATTGCGGCTTCTAGCGTTGCAGTGCCGCTGCATATAAATGCAAAATCCGCCTCTTTTAGCGCTTTTTTGGAATCGTAAACAGCTTTAAATTCCGAAATATCGCCGTATATCGGACTATTTTTTAAGTGCGGAGGGATAGCGATTGTTAAGTTTTTATCTTTAAAATTTTTGGCAAGCTCTTTAAATACCGGCATAAGTTTGGCAATTTCCCCTTTTCGGCTGCCAGGCATAAAAAGGATGGTTTTATCCTCTTTGGCAATAGAGTTTTTATATTGGGTTATCTGGTCTAAAAGCGGATGCCCTACATACTCTATATTTGCATAATTTGGGTAGTATTTCGATTCGAAAGGGATTATGCTTAAAAGCCTGTCTATATATTTTGCCAAAGGGTAAACCCTTTTTCGCTTCCACGCCCACGCTTGCGGTAAAATATAGTAAATAATCTCTCTGTTTGGGTATTTTTTCTTAATTTTTTTAGCAAGCGGCAGATTAAAACCCGAGCTGTCTATTAAAAGCACTTTGTCGGCATCTTTTGCCAAGTTTGTCATTTTTTTTGCAAGTTTTAAAAAGAAAGGCAGTTTTTTAACGGCATCGCCAAAACCCATAATAGCTTCTTGTTGCATATCA
>JALVXO010000040.1 GCA_027022775.1 Campylobacteraceae bacterium | reverse complement strand
GTTTTGCACTATAGCAGTAGATGCAATAGAGTGATAGAGGTATTCACTCAACTCCTTATCGATTTTTTCTTCTAATATTGCATTTGTAAAGTAGCATTTGCCTTCTCTATCTCTGTTTGGTTTATCTAAAACAGTTTTATCATAACCAAACTCCCCTTCATGGGTATTATAACCAAAACACTCATTTACAAACTGTTCATTACCAAATGTTTCTGCCATTTCACGAATATGTCCTTTGAGTGTTTTGCCGGGGATAAATGGCAGATTGTTTTTATCTCTTGCAACCATTGCATCAAGACGGCTTCCGCCGCTGCTACCTGAACTGCAGTGCCAATAAGTAAAAAATTTTATTTCTAATTCAAAAGTGTAATTGCTATTACTCATATTTTGCTCCTCTAATAGAGAGATACGAAATAATGTCATATATCGGTGTTGCTTTGTTTACAAAAGGGGTTTGCAAAGAGAGTTCTTCATGCAATTTGTTTAATGCATTATTGAGTTCCCTTCTTTGCTCTTTATCTAATACAGCAATAATTCTCTCCATAAAAAGTTCTGCATACTCAATATTTTTATGCACCTCTCCAACCCAGGTTCGAAACTTTCCTCTTGGTATATCATCGCTTCCAAATTTTTCTGCGGCATTTAAAAAGGCATCTATTGATGGTATTTTGTTGGTATAGTATGGGGCAAATTGCAATTTGTATTTTTCTTTTTTGGTAGTCAATTCATTTGCTACATAGTTTTGATAATCAATAAAATAGGAGCTTTGCACATTATGGAACATTAAGCAAGAGTCTTCTCTGTTAGAGATTTTTTTAGCTTCTGAACATAACGCTTCTGCTAAATCCACTGCATAATGAAATGGAAACTTTTCATTACAAAAAGCAATACCGGCACATGCGGTTAAGCCGTTTTCAAACTCTTTTAAACCAAACTCTTTGACACTCTCTTCAAAGTTTTTTTTCGTAAGCTCTTCAAATTTTTTTAGATAAATATTTGTAAACTCTATCGCTTCATCTGCATTACAGACAAATGTTACATCATCTCCGCCAATGATAATAGGACGAAACGGGATATTTTCGGAGTTTTCATCTTCTTCGTATTTTTTAAAAACCTCTTTGTAGGCAGTTTTTACAGCTTCTATAGTTGCAGACTCTATAGCTTTTGAGATGGTTTTGTAAGCATCTTGTATTTTAGTTGGGTTTTTGTTTTGCTTTAACAGGGAGTTTTTCATCTGTTGCAGCAAAAGTCCCATTTTGTTTCCATCGGCATGGATGATTGCAATCTTGTTTTTCTTGTTGGAGATATTTTCCATATCAATATCAAATTTTGAAAATAGATTATCTGATATTGCTAATTTTTCAAGCAGTAATTCAAAGTGTGCATCATTTGCATCAGCCATTTTTTGCCATGAACCTTTATCATACTCAGTATCTTTTTTTATTTCATATAATGGTTTCCCAGTCCTTCCACACTGTTTTAAAATATTAAATCTAGCATCCAAAGGATATGCGGCTTTATTTCTTGCGTAAATTAATTTTCTTTCTAACTCTTCAACTTTATCTAAATACTCAATACCTGTGCAATTTTCTTCATACTCTACAACAGCTTGAGAAACTGTAATCCCATAAGCCCTTTGCATAATATATTTAGGAAAATATTTAACCATAAATTCTAAATCTTGAATATCTTCAAATAAAAGCCGTATATTCCCGCCTGCATTTCTTAAAATTTTATATTTTTCTTCGCCATTAAAAAAGTTTTTAATAAACTGCTTTGAAACAAACCACTCTATTAAATTGCTAGCTCCTGCAATCTCTTTGAGTTTATTGGTTTCAAAAATAAACCCCTGTATCCCTTGAATACTTGCCCCATATAAAAACGCCATAAAAATCTCCTTTTGTACTGTACCTTGCTAAAAAAAGTAAAAAGCGCTATATTATAGCAAATCTTTTGGTCAAAAACTGTCCTTTAAGAGTCTTTTTTGAATTTTTATTAAATTTTTTCAAAAATAAATGTCATATCTATTTTAATCCCAGAAACTAAAGAAATTTATGAAAATTTAATAGAGCAAATTAAAGATGAAGGCTTTAAGCCAAAATTTGTACTAGATATTAACAATCTTTAACAAATCATTTAGTTTCTGGCATTTACAAAAATCCATTAATTAACCTTTGGGTTAATATTTTGCAAATACCATAAACTAAAGCATTTGCCAAATCTTTGCTAATTCTAATACAAATTTGGGTTAAATCTGGCTGTTGTAAATTTTGGTTTATTTAGTAATTAAGCATTTTGATTTTAAGTGAAACATAATATAATTATGATAAAATAAAAATAACATAATTATAATTATGTAAAATTTTAAATAACGGAATTATATTATGGAAAAGGCGATTTTGGCTCATAATAAGCATTGGAACAATAAAACATATAAAGGTTTGTTTAAAAGAGAAGCGGTTACTAAACTTATAAAGCACTTGGAACACAGAGAAATAGAGGTTTTACAAGGTATTAGGCGTTCTGGCAAATCTGCTATATTTAAACTGTTAATTAACCATTTAATGCAAAATGTTGACCCGCGATCTATTGTTTATATAAACTTTGATGACCCTTACTTTTCGGAGTGCTGGGGGGATTCTAAAAAACTTTATACTATTTTGGAACTTTCCGAAAAAATAAATGGCATAAAGCCCCAATATATCTTTTTTGATGAAATTCAAAATGTTGATATGTGGGAGAAATTTATAAAAGCAATTTATGATAATGAAATTGTAAAAAAAATATTTATTACAGGTTCCAATGCATCGCTTTTGAGTTCCGAGTATGCAATAACACTCTCTGGCAGATATTTAAAAACGGTTATTCATCCTCTTTCTATGCAAGAGATTTACAGTATTGAAGGGATTGAAACCTATTTTGATTTGCTAGATAATACCCCAAAAGTTTTGAATATTGTTGATAAAATACTAGAATACGGCTCTTTTCCGGAAGTTTATAAAAAAGATGACATAGAGTATAAAAGAGATTTGATTTTAAATTATTATGAAACAATTACTTTAAAAGATTGTGTTGCAAACCATAAAATAAGAGAAGTTAAACAGTTTAAAGAGTTAAGCACGTATTTAATCAGTAATGCGGCATCGCTTTATAATTACAGCACAATTTCTAAAGCTTTGAATATAAATGAAAACAGTGTAAAAAGTTATATTTATGCTTTGGAAGATGCTTATATTTACCGTGAAATAAAACCGTTTTCATACTCATTAAAAGAGCAAATAAGAGCTAAAAAGAAAGGTTATTTGGCAGATAATGGCTTTTTGGGCAATATCTCTTTTAGATTTTCAAAAAACAGAGGGAAACTTTTTGAAAATCTTGTTTTTACTGAATTATTAAAGAGGTTTTATGAAGTTTTTACTTTTAACGACAGCTCTTTTGAGTGCGATTTTTTGCTAAAAAAAGAGAATGAATTAACAGCGGTTCAAGTTTGCTATGAGTTGCACAGCGGAAACAGAGAGCGCGAAATAAAAGGTTTAAAAGAGGCAGCAAAAAAATTTAAAACTGACAGCCAAATTTTAATAACATACAACCAAGATGAAACAGTTGATAATATAAAAGTCATACCTTTTTGGAAATTTTTTTGGGAAGTTTAAGTCAGGTGTACCTTGTTGGCTTCACTTAATAAAAGTGTAAATTTACCGCCAAGATCTTAATAAATTTAATTATTATTGAAAAAAATTATAAAATATGCCCTAATTATGCACATAATAATGTAAGTATTTGCAATGCAAGTGTTAGGTTTAACGGAAGCTAGAAATAATATAAAAGAGATGTTTGAGTCAGTTTATAATGATAATGATGAGGTTATTATTCATAGAAAAGGCAGATAGAGTGTTGTTGTGATTTCTCTTGATGAGTATAACGCTTTTAAAGAGACAAATTACCTTTTAAGCTCCCCTGCTAATCGAAAGCGTCTTTTAGAGTCTTTAGAGCAATTAAGAGCAGGTAATGGATTAGAGCGAGAATTGCTAGAATGAATTTAATCGTGGAAAGATTATGCATATTGGCAATCTAACGATAAAAAAATTTTTAAAAGGGTGCTGCTGGTCGAGAAAAATTACCAGTGAACACCGTTTGATTTATGAAGTTGCTGATGGTAAAATTTATATTATCTCTTGCAAATATCACTATAAATAAAGAAAAGAGTGTAAATTCCTATTATTGCTTGAGGTTGCGAAAAAAGTTTGGAAATTTGTCATTATTGTTATTCAGGGCGAAGCAAAGAAACTCTTTATTGCCGTTCAATTGAGATTTTTTACTACGCTCAGAATAGCGGCGAAAAATTTCCAACTTAAATAGACTGTATTTTTAGCTTTTTTTGTTTATTTTTTTATTCGAGAGATAAAGCCAAATTTTACAGCTTAACACCTTTTCTGTCTATTTCGTTTTTCAGCATTTTGCCGGCGTGGTTGTAAGCTATTAAGTCTATTGGCAGATCTAAATCTTTTAAGATTAACTCTTTGAAAAATTGCACTTTTGCTTTTTTGAATTCTTCTTTTGAGAGATTGCATTTTATAGCAATATCGAAATCTCCGCCTTTTTTGCTATTGTCTGTTCTGCTTCCAAAGAGAATAGTTTCGCAGTTTCCAAAACTGTTTTGAATAACTTCTAATATAGTGTTTTTAAGGTAATTCGATACTCTCATCATAATTCCTTGCAAATTCAAAAACCTTTTTAACCACCTCTTGCATATAGCCAAAGCTATCTATGCAATATTTTAAATCTTTTATGGCTTCTTCGATTTCATCGGAATAATCGTGTTCTAATTCATTTCTGATGTTTCTAAGCTCTATCCATTTATCTAAATCTATAATTTCTTCTTTTTCTATAAGAGTTAAAACTTCGCTCATTTTGCTATAACTAATACCTGCTATATCAAGCAGACTTTTAAAAACTTTGGCACCCAGATAATCCTGCAGAGAAGAAAAGCGCTTTAAATAAGCTTCTAAAAGAGCTTTTTGAGCTGTTTCGAGCTGTCTATAACTTTCTACACTGAAATCAAAATTTAAATCTCTTATTGCATTATGAAACTCATTTAAAGCTTTATAATGGGCTTTGACTTTTTTAAGCTGATTTTTTAAATACATTATACGGGTTCCCTTTTGCAAAATGTGCGGTTCTTAAGAAATTATAGCATAATTGTACGGATAAAATAACAACATAACAATGGTTATGTAAAAATAAGAGAATTAAGAATTATATTATGCTAAATGGGGTTTTACATCTTTGTTATCTTTTTTTTAACATTTTGCCGACATGGTTATAAGATATTAAATCTATGGAAGGCTTAATTATCTAAAACCAAACTTTATTAAGTAATTTTTTGCAAAAGGCATATAGCTTTTTCTTGTTATTATTACTTTAGTGTCACCTATTTTCGCCCAGTGATAAATTACAGGTATATCTTTTGGAGCTATGTGTATGCAGCCATGCGACATCCAATTTACGCTTCCCATGTGTAAAGCGTGGCCTTGATTTGTAAAAAATATTGCAAAATCCATATTATTTACCCCATCTTCATCGGGATATTTTTTAGACATATAGTGTCTTTTTTTGCGAAGCACAGTATAAATACCGCTTGGGGTTTTATAGTCATCTGCACCGGAAGTTATAATTCCAGTCCACCATACAATACCGTCTCTGTCAACTGCATAAAACCTCCCGTCACTTCCAGGTTCCCTTACGGATACAACTATAAACTCCTGACCTTTTAAATCAATTTTTCTTAATAAATTGCCATTATCGTCCAATACATCAAAAGTGGTTATTCCTGTTGGCTGTATAATATAGGCATTGCTAAAAATAGAGAATATAATGTAAATCAGTATAAATTTTAAAAAACTACCCATAATGTTACCTTTTTTAAATAATTATATTTTAAAAACTATCGTTTAATGCAAAAATGCATTACATCATTTGGAATAATTTATCACAAAAAATCTATTATTTAGTTTAATGTATAAGATTGTATCAAAAAAAACTTATTATTTTATTTCTTTTTAACTAAAAGTAAAGTATAATTTGACCGCTTTTGAGTGATAAGTAGGGATACGCAAGCCGAACGGACTCAAAGCAAAGTCCAAAGGACTATAAACTTATATTTTATAAAAGGATTTTTATGAAAAAACTGTTTTTATTATTCTTAGCGCTTGGTGCTTTTGCATTTGCTGGTGAAGGCGGAAAAGAGATGATTCAAGCTTACTCTTTGGCTGGTGCCGGTATCGGTGTTGGTCTTGCTGCTATCGGTGGTGGTATTGGTATGGGTCATACTGCAGCTGCTACAATTGCTGGAACTGCAAGAAACCCAGGTTTAGGCAGCAAATTGATGACTACAATGTTCATTGCGTTAGCAATGATCGAAGCGCAGGTTATTTATACACTTGTAATTGCATTTATTCTTCTATTCTCAAACCCATTCCTATAATAAATAATAAGCGGTTTTTTTAAACCGCTTGGGTTATTTTTTCTATTATCAGTTTAATAATTTTTTATTTGCGGCAGTGGTGGAATGGTAGACACGCTAGCTTGAGGGGCTAGTGAGTGTAAGCTCGTGGAGGTTCAAATCCTCTCTGCCGCACCATTAAATCTTGCTAATTTTTTAAAAAATCCCTCTTTTTTTACATAAAATCTCATAAATTCGATATTTTTTAAACTTTGTATAAGATTTTACCCATATAATTAAGTATAAATTAAATTTTTTGAAGGATTGTACATGACAAAAGCACAATTTGTAGAATTAATGAAAGAAAAAGGTGAATTTTCAAGCAAAGCAGCTACAGAAAAAGCACTAAAAGCTTTTTTAGATACAGTAACAGAAGTTTTGGTAAAAGGTGACAGTGTAACATTTGTAGGTTTTGGAACTTTCTTGACTGTTGATGTGCCTGAAAAAAGAGGTAAAATTCCAGGCAGCGATAAAACATATACAAAGCCTGCACATAAAGCTCCTAAATTTAAAGCTGGTAAAAATTTAAAAGAATCTGTAGAAGCTGGAAAATAACAATAAAAGCCCTTTAGGGGCGAGATTTATTAAAGTGGAATATGTTATAAAAATAAGCGTATCTATAAGTTTTTAAATAATTTATTTGTACGCTTATTATTTAACCCACTCTTTTATTTTATTAAATGCATTTTTAAACAGGCTTTTTGTAGGTTTGCTTTCTAATCCGAAACTTTCATGGAGTTTACTTACCAGCTCTTTTTGTTTGATACTTAATTTTTTGGGGTAAACTATTTTAATTTGTGCAATAAATCTGCCCCGTCTGCTTGGATTGTTTACATTTGGAACACCTTTATTGTAGAATACAAAATGCTCTTTGTCTCTGACTTTAGGAGAGAGTTTAATTGTGAGGCTGCCTTCGAGTGATGGAACCTCTATCTCTTCAGAGAGCAGTATCTGGGTAAAGAATACCGGAACTTCAATGTAAATGTCATCCCCGTCACGAACAAAGTGTTCATCGTCTATTATGTCAAAATGGATATAGAGATCGCCACGGTATCCTCTGTTATCTATATTTCCTTTTGCCGGTACTCTTAATCTATTGCCTACATTAACACCAGCTGGTATGTTTATTTTAACAGTTTCGCTTTTTGTAATTCCGCCGATGCCTTTGCATTCTGGGCATTTTTGGGTTACAACTCTCCCCTTGCCGTGACATTTTGGACACTCTTGCGCAAATGTCATAAACCCTTGACGCATAACAATCTGCCCCTGTCCGCCACAGTAATTGCAGGTTGAGAGTCTGCCATCTTTTGCACCTGTTCCGTTACAGCTTTTACAAGGCTTTTTGTAATTTATTTCGATCTCTTTTTCTGTTCCAAAAACAGCTTCGTTAAATTCAAGGGTAGTTTCTATTTCAATATCTAAAGGATACGGCATAGATTGCTCTCTTTGGGCTCTTGTCTGTCCAAAACCGAAAGCATCGCCAAACATAGAGTTAAATATATCCATTATATCATCCATGCTGCTACTAAACCCGCGGCTGTTTCCATTGCCTAACCCTTCTTTGCCATACATATCGTAAATTCTTCTTTTTTCATCATCACTCAATACCGCATACGCTTCATTGACAATTTTAAACTTCTCTTCTGCCTCTTTATCCCCCGGGTTTTTATCGGGATGGTATTTTAAGGCGAGTTTTCTGTAAGCTTTTTTAATCTCTGCAGTTGTTGCATCTTTAGAGACCTGTAAAACTTCGTAATAGCAAAGATCTTCCATCTAGGCAATCCTTAAAAATAGTTTTAGTGCGTAATTTTATCACAATAATTATATAATTATGGAAAATTATGGAGTTAAATTATGATAGTTCACATTGTAATGATAAAGTTCAAAGAGGGTGTGTCAAAAGAGCAGATTTTAAGTGTAAAAAAAATGCTTGAAGAGCTGGTTGAAAAAATAGAACCTTTAAACAGTATGGAGGTTGGAATTAATTTTAAATCCAGCGATAGAGCAATGGATTTGGTTTTAACCGCAACTTTTGATGCTAAAGAGGGGCTTGAAATTTATGCAACCCATCCTGCCCATTTGGAGGCTGTTAAAGTTATAAGAGAACTTGGAGAATACACAAAAGTTGTAGATTATGAAAAATAGTTTAGAACCGTTTAAAAATTTGGTAGAGGCGTTTAACTCTCTGCCTGGAATCGGCCAAAAAAGTGCCCTTAAGCTTGCATATTATATTGTAACAGAGGGCTCTTTTGAGGGTATGAAACTTTCACATGCAATTGAGCATGCGGTTGAGAGTATAAGAAGATGCACAAAATGCCATAATTTAAGTGAAGATGAACTTTGTGCAATATGCAGCGACCCTGCAAGAGATAAAAGTAAAATTTGCATTGTAGAGAGTGCCAAAGATATTTTAACAATAGAGCAGGCGGGGCAATATGATGGATTGTATTATGTCTTGAGCGATATAGACAGTTTCGATTTAACCCATTTGCGCGATGCTTTAAAAGGGGTAGAGGAGGTTATTTTTGCTTTTACTCCATCTGTTGCAAGCGATACTATGATACTTTATATCGAGAGCCAGCTTGAAGATTTAAACTTAAACTTCACAAAAATAGCCCAGGGAGTGCCAACCGGTATTTCGCTTGAAAATGTAGATACACTCTCTCTTGCGCGGGCGATTGAGGATAGGGTTTCTATTTAAAACAGATCTGGTTCTGACGGTGGAGGTGCGATTTTCAGCTTTGGTTTTCTTCTTTTTTTTGCTTTACGCTCTTTGGTGATAACTTTTTCCCTCTCTTTTCTTAACTTCTCTTTAAGCTCTTTTGCTCTCTGCTGCTGTTTTAATTTTATAATATTTTCTCTCTGCTCTTTTTGGCGCTCTTGTTCAATTTTTTGCATTTTTGTAAGATCCGGTTTTAGCATGCCTCTGTCTATCATAGCGTTTACAATCTCTTTAAATACCGGTACAGCGCTGCTTGAAGCGAAGTGATGGATATAATCGGGCTCTATTACCATAACACCTATAGTATATTTATGTCCGTAACTGTCATTTGCAAAACCGTAAAAACTTGTGCGGTATCTTTTTACATAATGTCCGTGTTCTGGAATCATTGCTGTTCCGGTTTTGCCGCCGACCTCCAGCCCCTGGGTTATCGCTTTTTTACCGGTTCCGTATTTAACAACTGCAATAAGCGCCTGCTTAACCATTTTGGCAGTTTCTGGAGATATAGGCTTTATTACTGTATAATCTTTTTTTACATAATATTTATCTTTAGAGTTTGGCGTTACATAATTTACCGCCCGCGGCGTGTAAGAGACCCCGCCGTTATTAAACACATTATACGCCTTTAAAAGCTGTGCAAATGTAGCAGTTATGCCGTAACCGTAAGCTGTGGTTGCACGGTTAATTTTATGCGTCAGTTTGGCATAAGAGTAGATTCTTCCAGTAGCCTCTTTGCCGATATCAATACCGCTTTTTTGAGGTCCTAGCCCAAATTTAATTAAGCCGTCTCTAAAATCTTTTGTTTTAAGCTTCCAGACAATTTGTGTAATTCCAATATTTGATGATTTTACTATGATATTTTGGGCAGTTAGCGCTGCTTCGGGTTCATCATCGGTAATTTTAAAGCGCCCTATGTACATCTTTCCGCCGTAAGTGTTTATAACTGTATCTGGCGTAACAACCCCATGCTCTAGCGCTATTGCATAACTTATAGGCTTTAACACAGAACCGGGCTCATAAGGGTAAGTTGTAGCTTTAGGCTGCAGATTTTCTATTTCGTCCGGTTTAATATTTAGAGGGTCGTAGCGGTTGCTTGAAGTTATTGCTAAAATTTTGGAATCTTTTGAACGCATAACTGCTGCAATAATCTCTTTTGCATTCAATTTTTGCTTATACTCATCCAAAATTGCATCCAATGTTTTTTGCAGCCCCAAAGAGATGTTAAGCACTACATCATACCCATCCTGGCGCCGTTTATATTTAGTGTTTTTATCCTGAATAACATATCCTATTGCATCCCTTTTTCCATTTATATAGCCGTCTACTTTTTTATTCAGGTACTTTTCGTAAAACTTTTCTATGCCGTTATAGCCCACAATATGGGTGTAATTATCTTTTTCAACTTTTCTGGTATATCCAAGAATCGGAGACATCGCCTCTTTTAGCGGATATTCGCGGCTCTCCCCTTTTTCGCTTATTGTCAAGCCGTAATAGAAGTTTTTATTAATTCCGCGCGCTTTAAAAACTTTAAAACGGTTAAGTTTATATTTTAATTCTTTTAAGTAAATTGCTGTTTTTGCATCGATATTATCATCCAAAACAATCCAGCCTTTTTTTGGATTGCCTTTTTTGTCGTAAAATCTCTTTTTTAATTCGCTTACAGGAATATTGGTATAAATGCTAAAAAGTTTTAAGAAAAACTCTTTTTTCTTTGGGTCTAAATATGCTGTATGGATTGAAGCACTGTAACTTTTAATAGAACGGCTGATTGTATATCCGTCGCTTGAGATAATGCTGCCCCTTAAAGCCCTGTCTTTGACTTCAATTGTTTTTATTGTATTTTTATTTCCGCTGACAGAGACAAAAAACATTCTGATTAAAAAAACAGATATTAAAATTAAAATTATTATAGCTATTATTTTAGCTCTTTTTCCTATAGTTATAATCTCTTTGCTGTCAATAGTTTTATCCATCCGCGCCTCAAAATTAAAAAATATCTGTAATAATATCATAATTTTAATACTAATTAATAAAAAAATAGTATCATTACATAATAAAATGTAAAAAAAGGTTAAAAATTGATTGATAGAAAGCTTTACATCTCAACAGTGGCTCTGCTTTTTATATCTTTAATATCTGTATATTCGCTTTCTATTTTCCCCACAATCTATTTTGGAGCGCCAAAATACGCTTTTTTAAAACGGCAGCTTATTGCGGTTGTGCTGGGTATTGTTTTAATGACGATAGTTTCTAAATTTAATGTAAACAGAGTCTTTACACCGTTTGGATTTCTGCTTTTTGTAGGCTCTTTTTTTGCAATTGTATTAATGCTTTTTTTGCCTGAAACTTATGTGAAAGCGGTTTTGGGGGCTAAAAGATGGATTAAAATAGGCTCTTTTTCTGTAGCGCCGACAGAGTATTTTAAATATGGCTTTGTCTTTTTTCTTTCTTGGTCACTGGCACGCAAAGCTAAAAATCATCTTAATGAAAATAGTATAACAAAAGAGTTCTTTGCCGTTATTCCATATTTTATGCTTCTTATTGTTGCAATTGGAATAATCGCAATCGGACAGAAAGATATGGGGCAGGTTGTTGTAATATCTGGTGTATTAATGGCTCTGCTTTGGCTAAGCGGCCGCTCTAAAAGGTTTTTTTTAACAATATTGGTTTCATTTGCAGCGCTTTTTGTTGTTTTAATTAAAATTGCACCCCACAGGCTGCACCGCTTTAAAGGGTGGTGGGCAGGCATTCAAGAGAGTATCCCTTTTTTACCAGAAAGCATGAAAATTCACGATACTGCAGTTCCGCTCCATATAACCAACTCTTTAAATGCTATAAAAAACGGCGGTATTTTAGGGCAGGGTTTAGGCGAAGGGCAGTATAAATTGGGTTTTTTAAGCGAAGTTCACACCGATTTTGTTTTGGCGGGGCTTTCTGAAGAGATTGGGTATCTTGGGCTTTTGGCTATAGTTGGGCTGATTTTTTACATTATTTTTAGAATGTTTGAAATTGCTTCAAAATTGAACCGTCCAATGCATAAATATTTTGTTTACGGCGTTGCTGTTACAATTTTTTTAAGCTTTATTATAAACGCTTACGGAATTAGCGGGCTCATTCCTATTAAAGGCATCGCTGTGCCGCTTTTAAGTTACGGCGGTTCACAGATAATTGCTACCTGCATAGGTATCGGAATGGTTTTAATGCTATCTAAAAAGGTTAAAAAGTGAGTATAATTTTAACAGGCGGCGGAACAGGCGGACATTTGGCAATTGTTGCAGCAATTAAAGACAATTTAAAAAGCGAAATTGTTTATATAGGCTCTACCAAAGGGCAAGATAGAGTTTGGTTTGAAAACAACAAAAGCTTTGCAGCAACATATTTTTTGGACTCTCAGGGGGTTATGGATAAAGGGAAGCTTGGCAAAATTTTTGCCCTTTTGCAAATTTTTAAACAGGCGTGGCAGACAAGGGCGCTACTGAAAGAACATAACGCTAAAGTAGTTTTCAGTGTAGGCGGATACTCTGCCGCTCCTGCATCCATAGCAGCGATTTTAAGCGGAATACCTCTTGTAATTCATGAGCAAAATGCGGCAGTTGGAAGCTTAAACAGGCTTTTGCGCCCCTTTGCAAAATATTTTATTTCCAGTTATGATGAAAATTCGCCAATAAAGGCTTACCCTGTAAAAGAGATCTTTTTCAATTTAAGCAGGAGAAGGGAAAAGTTAAAAACCATTTTAATAAGCGGCGGTTCGCAAGGGGCAAAAGCGTTAAATGAGTTTACCCTTAAAATTGCACCCGAACTAAACAGAAGAGGGATTAAAATATACCACCAAGCAGGCGTAAAGCATTTAGAAAATGTTAAAAAAGAGTATGAAAAAATGGGTATAGATGCGGAGGTTTTCGGTTTTACCAAAGAGATGCCACAAATTATGGCAAAAGCTGACTTTGCAATAGCCAGAGCCGGCGCATCAACCCTTTGGGAACTGGCAGCAAACGGCCTGCCCGCTCTTTTTATTCCTTACCCTTACGCTGCCGGCGACCACCAATATTATAATGCCAAATTTTTAGTTGACGAAGGAGCAGCATTTCTTTTGCGCGAAAATGAACTTAATGTAAAAAAAGTGCTTGATATTTTAGATAATATAAACTTAAAAGAGATGAGCCAAAAACTTTTAAAATTAAACAACCCAAACGGAGCCAAAGAGATTGCTAAACTTTTAGAAAGTCTGGAGTAAATTTATTATCGCACCAATAAATAGTCTTAATTTTTGATGCAACAATTTCGTTCAAAGACAAGGCAGATTTTTCTCAAAGAGAGTGCAAGCACTGGAAGGACTAGCCATAGAGACTATGAAAAAAGTCTGTAATTTAGACTTTTTGTTATTCTGAGCGAAGCGAAGAATCTAATTTACGTCGGTATTATCGAGATTCTTCGCTACGCTCAGAATGACGATTAAGGCAAATATTTTGGACTTTTTGCGCACTCTCGCTTTCGCGGGAATGACGGCGTTCTTATTTTAACCCTAAAAATCAAATCGGTTCAACAAATGAGCTTAAAATCTCTTTTTTATTGCCGCCGAAATTTATTTTTAATTTGTAATCTTTTCCGCTTTTGCTTACCTCTTGGACGCGGCCTATTCCGAAAATTTTGTGTTTTACAAGGTCGCCGCGTTTGAAACTTGAGCTTTTGGTTACTTTTAGGCTTTCATTTTTAATAAGCCCCGCTTCTCCCAAAAAGCGGCTTTTTTTAACCTGTTTTCTTTGACCTTTGTAAAAGCGGCTGTCTATGTAGCAAAGCGTCAGCCGTTTTTTTGCCCTGGTAAATGCCACATAAGCTAAGCGGCGCTCCTCTTCTATATCTGTTGTCTCACTGACAATCGGAAAAAACTCCTCTTCTAATCCGATAACATAGAGATACTCAAACTCAAGCCCTTTAGAGGCGTGCACACTCATAATGTTAACTGCACTGTTTTCTACCTGGTCTTGGTCGCTCTGCAGAGCAATATCGGATAAAAATTTCTCTAAGGTAAGCTCTTCATCTTTAAAAATTGCATCTCTAAAGTAGCCGTAAAACTCATCGATATTTAGCACCCTCTCAAAACCGTCCACCATAGCAGCGTAATATTCGCGCAAGCCTGTGTGTTCATCAAACAGGTTTATCATTTCGCCAAGGTGCTCTTTCTCTTTTTGCAAAAGTTTTATGGTTTCAATAAACTCTTTTACAGCTTTAACCGCTTTTTTGCTTAAAATAGAGTGCAGCTCATCATCGCTTGCTTCGCTTAATGCCTGGAAAATAGAAGTTTTTTTATTTTCAGCAAATGTTTTTATCTTTTCAAGGCTCGAAGCCCCTATGCCTCTTTTTGGCTTATTTATAATGCGCAGCAGCGAAAAGTCGTCGTCGCTGTTGCTGATAACCCTTAAGTAGCTTATAATATCTTTAATCTCTGCACGCTCATAAAAGCGGATGCCGCCAATCATTTTAAAAGCCAGCCCCGCCTTGTTAAACCCCTCTTCTAAAGAGCGCGAAAGCGCATTTATTCTATAAAGCACCGCAATCTCATTAGGGTTGACCCCCCGGCTGATTAACTCTTTAATTTCGCTGGCAATCGCTTTTGCTTCAAATGTTTCATCTATAGAGTGGAGCAGCCTTACCTCTTCGCCCTCCCCAATGTGGCTTACCAGTTTTTTCCCAAGCCGTTTGCGGTTGTGCTCTATAAGGCTGTTTGCAACATCCAAAATCTGCTGGGTAGAGCGGTAATTTATCTCAAGTTTTACAATTTTTGCTCCCTCAAAATGGTTATGGAACTCCAAAATATTGCGTATATTCGCCCCGCGCCAGCCGTAAATGCTCTGGTCGTCATCACCTACAACGCAGATATTGTTATGCTCGCTTGTTAAAAGTTTAAGAAGCTGATACTGCAACTCATTTGTATCTTGATACTCATCTACCATAATATATTGGTAGCGGTTGCTTGTCTCTTTACGCAAATCTTCATTTTCTAGCAAAATTTTATATGTCAGCGCCAGCAGGTCGTCGAAATCTACAAGATTATTCTCAAGCAGCCTCTTTTGATACTCTGTAAAAACTTTTGCAGCCTTTTTATAATCGCTTATTTCGGCGCGCTCTTCAACTTCGTGCGGTTCAAGCAGGGCATTTTTATACCGTGAAATTTCGCTTATTAAAAATGAGGGCTGCAGTTCGATTTTTAAATCTTTGCTTATCGCTTTAACAAGCCTTTTTTGGTCATCGCTGTCTATTATATTAAAAGTGTTTTTGCGGTTTAGCCTTTCGATATTGAATTTTAAAAAAAGCAGCCCGAATTTATGGAATGTGCAAAGCAGCGGGATTGAACTTGCATTTTGGTCTATAAGTGCAAGCGCCCTGTTTCGCATCTCTGCTGCGGCTTTATTGGTAAATGTGAGGGTAAGGGTGTTTAAAGGGTCTATGCCAACTTCGCCTATAAGGTAAGCTAAACGGGTGGTAAGTGTTTTTGTCTTTCCGCTTCCTGCGCCTGCCAATATCAAAAGCGGTCCGTCTATATGGGTTGCGGCTTCTCTTTGCGCCTCGTTTAGCTCATTTAACATAACTGCACTCTTTTTTTAATAGATATTATACATTTTAATTTGTTAAATTATTATTAAGCTGGGTATCTGGTATATTGGTTAATTTGCACTGCTGTTATTTTATAAATAGAAGCGGCGGCATGAATATTATGTATAAAAAAGTAGCATTTTATAATAAAAACTTACTATTACCTTTAATTATTTATATATTTAATGAATAGAATAAGTAACTATTAGGAAATATTATGCTAGAATATTACGAGAATTCAATAAGTCAAGGTTATGCACAGAACAGATTGACTGTTTGTTAAAGCTGGCGGCTGTTGGGCTTTGGAAGCTAAAAAAAAAATTGAATTTGGCAGTCTAATTAAGCAAAATTAGTCAGTTTGCTAAAGATTAATAATTAACTGTGCAAAACCTGGATAAGAAATGATTATAAACCTTTATAAGGTATTAGGGGGACAGTTTGCTAAAAGATTTTTCGAAATTGGAAACTTTTTTAATTGTGGTCAGGGAACGCGGTTTTTCTAAAGCATCTTCTAAACTTGGAGTCTCTCAGCCTGCGGTAACTCAACAGATAAAATATTTGGAAAATTATCTTGATACAAAACTTGTAGAACGCAAAAAAAGCGGCATTAAATTAACAAGTGCGGGGGAGGAGCTGTATAAAATAGCTGTAGAGCTTGAAGCTGCTGTAATTCAGGCAGAAAATAAAATGCTTAAAATTATAAAAAAAGATATTACCTTTAATTTAGGTGCATCTTTTACAATAGGAAATTACATTCTGCCTGGAGAGTGCTTAAAAGAGATAAAAGACTCTA
>JALVXO010000039.1 GCA_027022775.1 Campylobacteraceae bacterium | reverse complement strand
CTTTTGCCAAGTGCAAGCGTGGGTAATAAAGTAGGCCTTTATGAGCCTATTCACGGAAGTGCGCCAGATATTGCAGGGCAGGGGATTGCAAACCCAATTGCCACAATCGCAAGCGCAGCTATGCTTTTAAGATATGAATTAAATGAAAGCGAAGCGGCAGATGCGATAGAGAATGCAATTAAACAGGTTCTTGCAGACGGTTACAGAACCGGCGATATCGGGGCATTTGACGCCAAAGAGATTGTCTCTTGTTCAGAGATGGGAAGCATAATAGCAAATTATGTAGCAAAAGCGTAAAAATGACAAACAGAGCTAGGGTTTTAATTGATTGTATAGACCAAAAAGGGCTGGTATATAAAATATCCAAAGTGTTTTTTGAACACGATTTAAATATTGTAAGCAACCAGGAGTTTGTTGATAAAGAGAGCAGCCACTTTTTTATGAGAAGCGTAGTTACCGGTGAGTTTTGTGCAAAAACCCTTAAAGAGGATATTTTAAATGCTATAGGGCGCGATGCTGCAGTTAAAGTTGCAGAACCCAGAAAGAAAAATATAATATTGCTTGCAACCAAAGAGTCGCACGCTCTTGGGGATATCTTAATCAGATATTTAGATGGCGAACTGGATGCAAATATTGTGGGGGTAATCGCAAACAGGGATAATTTAAAATCTTTGGTAGAGAGGTTTAATATTCCGTTTGTGTGTATAAGCGCAGACGGTTTAAGCCGCGAAGAGCATGAAGAGCTGGTTTTAAAAGAGCTTGAAAAATACGATTTTGATTATATGGTGCTGGCAAAATATATGCGCATTCTTACTCCGAATTTCGTCTCTAAATATCAGGGAAGAATTATAAACATCCACCACTCGTTTCTACCGGCATTTATAGGCGCAAACCCTTATAAGCAGGCTTATGAGAGAGGGGTAAAAATAATTGGTGCAACTGCGCACTTTGTTACAGACGATTTAGACGAAGGGCCGATTATTGCACAAGATGTAATAAGGGTTAACCACCGATACGACTGGCGCGATATGCAAAGAGCCGGGCGCGATGTAGAAAAGATTGTGCTCTCGCGCGCCCTTAAGCTTGTTTTAGAAGACAGGGTTTTTGTAATAAATAATAAAACGGTAGTGTTTTAATGTTTAATATTGTTTTGGTAGAGCCCCAAATTCCGCCAAATACCGGAAATATCGGAAGAATGTGCGTAAACCTGGGCGCAACCTTGCATCTGGTAAAGCCGCTTGGGTTTGATATTAGCGATAAAGCTATTAAAAGAGCCGGTTTGGATTACTGGCATAAACTGGATTTAAAAGTTTGGGAGAGCCTGGAAGAGTTTTTGGCTGCCAACCCGATAGAAAAAATGCACTTTGCAACCACTAAAAGCGATAAAATTTACTGGGATGCAAAATTTAACACCGGTGATTTTATTGTTTTTGGCTCCGAAACCAAAGGGCTTGACGAAGCGCTTTTAAAAGCAAATTTAAAGCGCTGCATAACAATCCCGATGGGTAAAGAGGGCAGAAGCTTAAATCTTGCTACCAGTGCCGGTATAATTACTTACGAAGCCCTCCGCCAAAATTACGATAAATTAAACTTTGAAAAGATAAAAATTGAGTTTAGGGATTAAAACTGCAAATCTGCAAAGGAGAATGATTTGCAAAATATAAAAAAAATACTCGAAAAAGAGTTAGAGCAGAGAAACAGGGCAGATGAGTTAAGTTATGAAAAGCCAGACCCCCTAATGGTTGCAAAGCGTTACAGAGATGAGTATATAGCTCTAATCTGTGCTCTTTTTGCTTACGGCAATGCAAAACTGATAGTTAAATTTTTAGACTCTCTTGATTTTTCACTGCTGGATGAGAGCGAAGATAAAATTTCCAAAGAGTTAAAAAACAGTTACTACCGTTTTCAAAAGCCGCAGGATGTTATCGATATTTTTTTGACAATTAAGCGTTTAAAAGAGATTGACAGCATAGAAAATATTGTCTGCAGCGGATATAAAAAAGAGAATTTGCTGCTTGAAGGGTTATGGAGTTTAATAGATACAGTGCGCTCTTTGCATCCAAGTCAGAGCCACGGTTTTAATTTTTTCTTTTTAAAACGCCCAAAAAGCATTGCAACTGCAGGAACTTACAAACGCTACTTTATGTATTTTCGCTGGATGGTTAGAAAAAGTGAGCTTGATATGGGGCTTTGGAGTAAAATAGATAAAAAAGATTTAATAATGCCTCTAGATACCCACTCGTTTAATGTTTCCAGGCGATTAGGCTTGCTAAAAAGAAAAAACTGCGATTTAAAAGCCGCCTTGGAACTTACCCAAACCCTAAAACAGTTTGACCCTGCCGATCCGATTAAATACGATTTTGCTTTGTATAGACTGGGGCAGGAGAGGTTAGCTTAATACTCTATCTCTTGAACATCTTCTTCATTCTTTTTGATAATAGAGTCAAGTATTCCCTCTTCAGAGCCGCTGCTTTTAGCCTGCTGTTTTAACTTCATCTTCATTATCTGATATTCGGCTCTTTTTTTACTGTTTAATTCATCTTGTATAGTTCCCTCATTTGGAAGTTTTTGTTTGCATTTGCTTCTGCCCAAAATCCAGCCGTCGTAGTAATCTTTTGAACTGGAGGACATTGAGTAGTCTTTTGTAAATTCGCCTTCGGCGGTTGTACAGCCGTCTCTAATTCCTTTTTCGTAATCGGCTCCCCTGGTTTTGCCAAAGTTTATATTTTTATAACAGTAGTAACCGTCTCCGCAATTGCCTAAATCCAATTTATTATTGTTTCCACATCCGTTGATAATAAATAAAGAGACAAAAACAAAAAGACCACTCTTGAAAATCTTGCCCATTTTATTCCATTTCACTATTTTTTTGAAACTATTTTACCATAAGCTATTAAATTTTTACATATAATATACCAAAAAAATTGAGGATTTGTATGAAAAAATTACTCATTTTGACTCTTGTTGTCCATTTTGCTTGCGGAAATTCTGTTTTGGATTATATAAATTCCATTAGAAATAAAAGCGGAGCAGCCCCTTTAAAATATAGCAGCACTCTTGCTTTTGCAGCTAAAAAACACGCTGTTTATCTATCTATAAATAGAGAGTTTGGGCATGTAGAGAGCAGTTATAAAGAGGCATTTTATGGAACTTATGCACAGGATAGAATAGCAAAAGCAGGGTTTGCTACAAAAGCGGTTGTAGAGAATATATCTTTTTATGAAAGAAATTACAAAGCTTCAATAGATAAACTCTTTTCTACCGTTTACCACCGTCTGGCTTTTTTAGACCCAAAAGTAGATATTGTGGGCTTTGCCAAATACAGAGGGGTGTATGTTTACGATATGAGCAACTCAAAACTGGCAGATGCGTGCCAAAAAAGTTACTCTTTGGGAGAGGATATTGTTGAAAATATCTGCAAAAACAGTTCCCGATATCTTCCGCGGGCGCTTTTTGGCAGGCTGCTTTACAAGACACAGAGGGCTTCAGGCGCTTTAATAATCTATCCATATCCAAATCAGGCAAATGTGCCGGCAAAATTGAGCATAGAGAATCCAAGGTTTTTAAATAGCAGAAGTTACGGATTGCCTGTGATTGCAATTTTTAACCCTGCCTATTACCGCTCTGTAAATTTGCTGGAGTTTAAACTTTTTTTAAAAAAGAGGGAAGTTGCAGCTAAAACTGTTACTTTTAGAAACGATAGATACAAAAAAATCAAAAAAGGAACTTTTGTGCTTGTACCGCTTAAACCGTTAAAAAAAGGAAGTAGATACAAAGCGGTAATAAAAGCCATTGCAGACGGCAAAAAAATATCAAAAAGCTGGGAGTTTGAGACAGAAAAGTAAGGTTGGGGATTAAAAATAGTGACAGTGACAGTTAACAATGGCTGTTCTCTCGTTCCAATCGTCCCGAGAGTGCGTAAAAAGTCTAAAAAAATTACCATCGCTGTCATTCTGAGCAAAGCGAAGAAACTCTTTACTGCCGTTCTATCGAGATTCTTCGCTTCGCTCAGAATGACTGAAATGGGTAATTTTACAGAAATTTTAACTTTTTTCACAGTCTCTCCCCGATTGGAATGCATATATTATGCACATTAAA
>JALVXO010000038.1 GCA_027022775.1 Campylobacteraceae bacterium | reverse complement strand
AATTTCATTGAAAATTCTAAAATAAATATTTGCATACCGCTCATTATATGCAGACAACATATTTCTTAGTTGTTCGGTATCAAAGTGTTGATTTTTGCCATAAGACCAATTTACATAAGTTAAAAAAGGATGACGGTTTGTTTCTATTTGTGGCAATGGCTCATTAGAATTACGCCGTCTATACTGCAACATAACCGCCTCCTTTCTAAATGTTTTTTATAATTATAGCATAATATAATCAAATTCCAAATATTGACAAATGCTGTATTTCGTAAATTGTTACAGTGAAGCAGGGTAACAATACAAAGCGTATAACCGACTACGATGGTCAAATCTGGAAGTTTAGGGTCAGTTGCCACCCGCTACTTTAATATTCCGGCTTTGCTCTATTTTTCATAATAATACCTCTTAAACTTCGGCGAAAAAATATACTGCTTTTAAGCCTTATATAGTATTTATATCCTTTTATATTCACTGCTATTTATTTATGATTTTTAATAATAATCCAATTGTATTATTTGTCAAATTAACAAACATCAAAAATTACACTACAATTATCTGCAGAAAGAAAGCAAGACGAAAGTTATTAAAAACAAGTTGCCAAACAGCAATTTTGAAGCTCTGTTAAAACTAAAAGGCATAAACAAAAAAGAGTTTGCTCTTAACTCCGGTATTGCTTACAATACGGTTGCTGAGTGGAAGGAAAAGGGTGAAGTTCCTGCCTATGCGGTTACTCTTTTAAAGCAGATGCCATTACGCAAAAAGAGTGTTACTGCAAAAGAGTTAATTGATGCCGGTATGCCAAGGGCGGTGCTTTGGAATAATCAAAGCGATAAAGAGGTGCCGGTAGATATTTTTATTGTCTCGACACTTCAAAAAGCTTATAACGATTTTGTTATCGATAAACTTGCCCAATTTTTTGGAAAAGAGAGCATTTTATTGGCTCTTTTACTCCACAAAGATAGAGTCTCAAGCACTTTAGCTACACAAGTTGCCAAACATCTCCAAGAGCTTCCAAAAGCATCATGATAAACAAGCAAACAAAAAAGCTTTTAGATGCTTTCTCTAAATAAAGTTTTTTAAAGAAAATAAACCCAAATTTTGCACTCTCCCATTAACAGTAAAAAGTTTAAATAATAATCTATTTTCGTCACATATATTTTAAAAAAGTTAAAAGTTAAGCCCTGACCCTTTTGTGAATAATTCGATAAAATGGGACATTTTAAGCTTGGTATAATATTTATGTGAATATAATGTCATTGTAATACTATATTTAATTTTAAAAAGGGTAAAAAGATGGTAAGAAAATCCATAATAGCATTTGCTGCTTTAAGCAGCATAGCATATAGTGCTATAACCGGTACGGCATATAGAGACTATAATGCCGATGGTATAAAGCAAGGCGGCGAGCCTGGCGTGGCTAATGTGATAGTCAAAGCTTATACAAATAGCAGCAACGGAAAAGACAGTTTTTTAACACAAACCACTACAGACAGCAGTGGAAACTACACTTTAGATATTCCATCAGATAAACTGCCTGTAAGATTGGAATTCTCTTTGCCAGAAGATGCATGTAATGTAAAAAAAGGTGTAGAATTCCCATCAGCCGGCGGTGCAAATTACGGAACAAGTGTTCAGTTTGCAAAAAGCGACGGTGAAGTTCACAATTTTGCAATAAGTTATCCATTTGATTTTTCTACGCAAGATAATCCTTATACTTTTGTTCCAATAATGATTAACGGTAACCCTACTGGGGCTGATGATGATGAAGATGATACAGCAAATAAACCTGCTTTAGCAAGATTTAATTTTAAAGATGAAGGACACGCAGCCAATAGCGGCCGTGGATTAGATGATGGCCCAGCTTGGATGGAGTTGGCAAAACAGAGTCAAATAGGTACAACTTATGGAGAAGCTTACTCTAGACAGTCTGGAAAGCTATTTGTTTCTGCTTTTATGAAAAGACACTCTGGACTTGGGCCTTTAGGTACCGGCGGGATTTATATAATTGATCCTAATAAAAAATCATCTCAGCAGGGTGATGTTGAATTTTTAGATTTAGATAGTGTAGGTATTGAAACAAGTGATCAAAACGGAACTTATACAGATGCATTAAACGGCAGCAGTGATCATGTTGATTTCTCTCCAGTAGCTGGAAGTAACAGTGATAGAGGATTACCTGACAAATATGACCAGCCAAGTAATGATTCAGCTGCTTATGGGCAGGTTGGGCGTTTATCTTTAGGAGATATGGAAATTGGTGAAAATGGAAGATATCTTTATGTTGCAAATCTATATAAAAAGAATATTGTACGGATAGATTTAAGCGACCCCAAAAACCCTGTTGCGCCAACTGCAGATAATGCATCTGAGAAGATAAAAGAGATAACCCCTCCAAATCCATGTAATGAAAATCGCAGTAGTTATGGAGAAATGATTCCATTTGCGCTAAAAGTTACAAAATCTAAACTGTATGTTGGAATTACCTGTACAGGTGCAGACCAGAATGGAAATGCTGTGGTTAATGATAATTCCGGTATGAAGGGTTATATATATCACACTGATGTAAACGATACCACAAATTGGACACAAGATGTTGCTTGGTCATTTGATTATAGAAATAATGATGGCAGCAATAAGCCTTGGAATTTATGGACAAATACTTGGAATACAAGCTTTGAGCATCCTATTCCATTAGTTAGTGATATAGAGTTTGACAATGCTGGCAACCTATTAGTTGGAATTATGGATGTACAAGCACATAAAAAAGGTCCTAGCAATTATGCTTTAACAGGTTCTGATGCAAATAGCCGTGTAGCTTCTGCAGGAGATTTGTTAAGATTTGTTAAGAATATTGGAACATGCTCTTATGATGTAAATTTAACTAAAGAGTTTTATGATGATGCAAATGCTCATACTGAGAGTACAGGAGGAGCATTAGCCGGGCATCATACTAGTGAGCAAGATTCTGTACTCTCTTTATTTTTAGATCCTTACAAACCAAATGGCGGTTCAGATGAGACTTGGAACTCAAATGGTGTAATGCTTTATGATAATAAAACTGGAAAAACAGTTGATATAAATGGTGATGGTAAATATGGATATGAAATTGTGTATACTGCTTTAAATCACATGGGTAAAGCAAATGCACTTGGCGATATTGAAACAATGGAGTTTGTTCCGCCGATTGAAGCGGGTAACCTTGTTTGGGAAGATAAAGATAAAGATGGTGTGCAAGATCCGGATGAGCCTGGAGTTGCCGGTGTTAAGCTTATCTTAAGCCAAGGAACCGACTGCTCTAACAAAATTGCCCAAACTGTAACAGATGAAAACGGAAGTTATATGTTCAACTATGCAAATGTTAATCCAGACAGCAACAATCCTGGACTTCAGGCAGATACCGATTATACAATCTGTATAGATAAATCACAATTTGTTGACGGCAAAGGTGTAGAGGGTACGCCTTTAGAGGGTATGTATTTAACAAATCCAGACGAGAAGGGCAGCTCTGACAATCCAGACAAAACAGATTCAGATGCTAAAACCGACGGTGAAGGTGTGGCATATATCTCATTCCACACAGCAGGACCTGGGCAAAATGACCACAGTTTCGATATAGGTTTAATTAAGACTGTATGTATTGGCGATAGAATCTGGGTAGATGACAACAATAACGGTATTCAAGATGAAGGCGAAGAGAATGTTAACGAAAATGTAAAAGTTGAAATTTTTGATGAAAACGGCAGTGCGGTAAAAGATTATTTAGGCAATGATGTTAACCCAATAACAACAAATAACGGCGAGTATAAATTCTGTGATTTAAATCCGGGCAAATATAAACTTAAATTTACTTATCCTGACAGTTATAAACCAAGCCCTAAACAACAAGGCAGTGATAACTCCAAAGATAGCGATTTAAATCCGGCAAGCAGCGAGACAGATGTTATTGATTTGCAAAAATATGACTTTAGCATAGATGCTGGATTATTTAAACCGGCGTGTTTAGGCGACACAGTTTGGCACGATACAAACGGCAACGGTGTTCAAGAAGATGGTGAAAACGGTATTAAAGGTGTTAAAGTAGAACTGTTTGATGAAGG
>JALVXO010000037.1 GCA_027022775.1 Campylobacteraceae bacterium | reverse complement strand
CCCCAACCCCAAGCCAAGCCGACATAAACATAACCAACCGCCTAAAAGATGTAGCAAACCTAGTAGGCATAGAACTCCTAGACCACATAATCCTAACCAAAAACAGCTACTTCAGCTTCAACGAAGAAGGCTACCTATAACAAAATGCTTTGCATTTTGGGTTGATGGTTGATAGTTGATGGTAAATGGTCAATGGTTGATGGTTTATAGCTAATAGTTAAAAGTTTAAAGCAAACCCGTAGTGTGCGGTGCCCTCACCGCACAAATTGTAAAATAAAAATTATTAACTAATTTACCCGTGTCTCCCTCTTTTTATTTACTTTCCATTTTACAAATTTTATGATATAATCAAGCAAATAAAAGGAGTATAGCATGTTAGCAATCGAAGAGATATTTACAGAGATTTCTCCGCTAAAACCGTTAGATAAACTTCGACTAATAGAAAAAATATTAAACTCCCTTAATCAACCCGATAAATCTATAGAAAAAATATGGGCAAACGAAGCAGAAGAGAGAATCAAAGCTTACGAAAGCGGGCTTATCTCTACAGTTAACGAAGATGATGTATTTAATAAATACAAAAAAAATTAATGCAAAAAGTTAAATTTTTAGAACTGGCTCAACAGGAGCTAGATGATACATTTAACTATTATGAGTACCAACAAGTAAATTTAGGTTACCGCTTTATTCAAGAAGTCCATGATGCAATAGAGCTTATAAAACTTTACCCGTCAGGATGGAGCCCAATATCTAAAAACACCAGAAGATGCCTTCTTAAAACCTTTCCTTACGGTGTAATCTATCAACAAAGAGAAGATATAATTTTAGTAATAGCAATTGCAAACTTACACAGAAAACCAAACTATTGGACAAATAGAGTATAAACCCATAATGTGCAGTGCCCTCACCACAACATTAACATTATAACTAAAACCTACTTTATAGGTTTTATTACCTATTTTATAGTAATTTATTTTTTATTTGTCAAGATTTTTAGACATTCACTCTAGTAAAATGAATAATTTATACATTCATAATATTTGACTATTTAATACCCCTTCTTATGCACCATATTCTAGATTTCCCCTCTAAATGCTTTGTCTAAAATAGAAGCTTTTAAATCTTTTAAACTCTGCATTTTTTCCTGCTGCTCTTTTTTTAGGGCTTCGATTTTTGCAGAAATTTGGTCTAGGTATTGGACGGTTTTTTGTTGGATTTTTAGGGGTGGGAGAGGAATAGGAATAGAGTTACATTTAGATTTATTCATATATGCTACAGTAGTAATATTTGCAATTTGATACATATAATCTCTCTTAATATATAAAGCATACATTAGAAAATCATTTATAATATTCTCATGGCATTGGTATGTATGTAACTGCTGATTAACAACTATTTCTGTATCAGCTATAGCAATTATTCCTAAATCTCCTACACAACTCATAATTACACTATTTTTAGGAATAATTTTTGATTTTACTTCAAGAATGTCTTCCCTACTAAGTCCCATACCTTTAGTTGATTTTTTTATTCTTTTAAAAGGAGTTAAATCATCTGTTGTAATCCAAGGTATATCTCCAGAAAATTGCTTAGGTTTATTTCTTTGAGGAACTAAACAATCTGTAACCGTGCCAACTTTAACTATACCATACCTCCCCTCCAACTCCCCAAACACTTCATTCAAAACTGACCCCATAAGGGCTTCGGTTTCGTCTATATTCTGTTGGTGTAGAGCAATGGCTTTATCTATTTTGGCAAAGAGAGTATCGAGTTTGGCTACTATTCGTTTTTGTTCTTTTAGAGGTGGCAGGGGAATATTTATTTCCTCTAATTCCTTTTTAGTTATTGCCGAGAATGTGCTTCCTTTTCCTTTTTTAGAAATTTCTATCTCAAAATTTCTAAAAAAATATAACATATAGTTTGTTATTGTATTTTTTCGATTAGGCCGTATAGCTGCCAATCCTCTGCCTATACAGCATTGAATATTTGCTATATTTGTTGGTCCTACAGGAGCTCTTACAGATAATAATATGTCGCCAGCTTCAGCAATTTTTTTAGGAGTAGTGCAGTATTTTGATACTGTTGGATAAACATCACCAAATTCTGCTTTACCTTGAAAAAAAGGAATTCCTTTTCCTTCAAAATTGTAAGTATCAGATTTAGGAGATTGCCCCATAATTAATTCACAAACTTTTTTATCTCCCAACTTCTTCCACTCCCACCCCGCAGGAAGTTTATATAAATCACTCATTTATATCCTTCCCTTTAATAATGGCTTCTATTTCGTTTACAAGATTTTCTATTTCGGTGCTGTTGGCTTTAATGTTTTTTACTATCTCCAAAGGCTCTTTATGTTCCACAGCCTCAACTCTGTTTGGATTTTTTGCCGATATGTCATAATCTTTTATATCGTTTACATTTACTATCCAAGAGTTTTGGGTAATTTTTCGCTCTTTCCAAATTTCTAAAAACTCTTTAAAATGCTCATAGAGCAGAGGTTTGTTTTTGGTTAATTTATAAGGCGGATTTACTTCGTAATAAAAAATTTCTGTTGTGCTCCCTTTACGCTCAAAAAACAAAACATTTGTCTTTACACCGCTATAAGGCAAGAATACTCCGGCAGGCAAGCTTAAAACAGTATGCAGGTTAAACCTCTCTAAAAGCTCTTTTTTAACCGCCGTAAACGCTTTGTTGGTTTGAAACAGCACACCTTCTGGCACAACAACTCCGCAGCGACCCTCTAATTTTAAACTTTTCATTATGTGTTGCAAAAACAGAAGTTCCGTAGCATTAGATTTAACAGGGAAATTTTGCTGAATTTGCTCTTTCTCTTTGCCTCCAAACGGCGGATTTGCCAAAATACACTCAAACCTGTCTTTCTCTTCAAATCCGCGGATATCTTTTGTCAGGGTGTTTGTTTTGGCAATATTTGGCGACTCTATTCCGTGCAAAATCATATTCATTACACCCATAACATAACTTAAAGGTGTCTTTTCATTGCCGTAAAATGTCTCTTCTTGTAAAAATTTCAACTGCGAAGTCGAAAGCTCACGCTGTTTATTATTTTGGACATCTTCATACCGTATATGGTTATATGCCTCTATTAAAAACCCGCACGAACCTGCGGCAGGGTCGTAAATTTTCTCTGAGATTTTTGGGTCAACTACATCTACAATAACTTTAATCAATGGTCTTGGCGTATAAAACTCTCCGCTGTTTCCGCCGTCGCTCCCCATATCTTTTAACAGTTTTTCATAAACAATAGAGAGCTGAAACAAATCTGCCTGAGAGTGAAAATTCATCTCATCAACAATATCTAACACTTCTCTAAGCGTATGCCCGTTAGCAATGCGATTATCTATAAACTCAAAAATTGCCCCTATTTTATACTTTACCGACTTTACATCCGCCGAAACAGACTTAAACCCCTTAAGATACGGAAATAGTTTATTGTTAACAAACTCCAGCAAATCATCCCCGCTTAAAGCGTTTATTAAATCCAGCTTTCCGCTGCTATTTTTAGGACAAGCCCAAACATCCCAGCGATACTCTTTGTCGATAATATACTGATACTCCTTCCCATCCAGCTCCGCCTCTTCGGCTTTGTTTATCTCTAAATCGTTTATAAATTTAAGAAAAAGTATCCAAGAAATCTGCTCCGTATACATCATCGCCCCGCTAATCCCATCATCCCTGCGGAGTATGTCTGTTATTCTATTAATTTTTGCTTCCATGTTTGCCTTTTATTTTAAAATTTTCTAAAGCTTTTAGTAAATATATAAAATTTTAGTTTTTACTTTAATCCATATTGGGTAAAAATCCATTATCTTTAGTAAATTCTTTATAATTTACTTTGTTTTTTATATCATCAGGTATTGGTGTATTTTCTATAAGGATTACTTGTTCCTCAATAATATTATTTGCCAAATATCGATAAAATTCTTCTGCTAAATTATTAGGAACTTCCCCATCATCTTTTTTATCATCAGGCTTGTATGGATTTAGGGGAGAGTCAATAACTGCTAAACCAATTTGATAATCTTTAGTTCGTAAAAACTCTAATATGGAGATAATAAAAGTAGCATATAAAATAGCTCTATAT
>JALVXO010000036.1 GCA_027022775.1 Campylobacteraceae bacterium | reverse complement strand
ACAACTGCAGGGACGCTATGCAAGTGTGCATAAACGCTTACCCGCTCACAGCTAAAAAGTTAAAGCAGTTTAACTTTTTTTAACGCTGCTCGCCGTTTGTAGCTTCGAAACCGGAGCGTTGTGAGCAAAATAAGCCGCAAAGGCAAGGATAAAGAGGGTCAGGTGATAATAATAACATCTTTAACCCTTTTTATTATCCCATAAACCGCAGGTTGTGAAATATTAAGCACCTTTGCTATCTGATGCTGAGAATAGCCATCTAAATAAGCTTTATAAATTAGCTCATTTCTTTTCTTTTTATCTGTTACATCTTTAAAGATTTTTTCTAACTTTTTTATTGATTTCTCTTTTTTTGTATTTGCTTGTTCAACTAAGTTAGATGCTTTTTTTAAAGTAGCTAAATCATCTTTATCAAATTTGGTATTTATAAACTCTAGTATATCTTGTTTGGTTTTAAATTTCTTTATTAAGTAAGAGTTATTTAGACACTCTTTTTTATAATCTGTGTTATTGAGTGTATGGTATAGAGATTGATATTTATAATCTTGAATATTTTTAACTTTTTTAGCTTTTATTGGGTT
Organism: Campylobacteraceae bacterium; assembly: GCA_027022775.1. Taxonomy (GTDB): domain Bacteria; phylum Campylobacterota; class Campylobacteria; order Campylobacterales; family Sulfurovaceae; genus JAADEQ01. The sequence continues at coordinate 3,533 of JALVXO010000036.1, read as the reverse complement.
TTGTTCTATATAAAGTATTAGGCTATAAAGATATGCTTCATCAGTTACATATACAGATTTAAATCTACCTTGCCATAGATGTCCGCTTCTTTTATATTTTTTATTAAAGTATATTGCGTAATTCATATTTACTTGACGCATAAATTTTGAAAGGTTATCGTTATTTACCTCTATTAGCAAATGGTAGTGGTTACTCATTAAAGAGTAGCTATGGATAGTTATATTATAAAACTTTGAATAATAGCAAAGCAAAGATTCAAATTTTTTAAAATCTTCATCTTTTAAAAATACTTTTCTTTGCTCTACACCTCTATTTATTATATGATAATATCCTTTTAAAGTAATTCTTGGTCTTCTTGCCATTTTAAATTCTTTGTAATTGGTTTTAGTAGAAGGTAGTTTAGCGTATATTTGCTTAAATTTATGTTATTGTTATCACCTGACCCTTATTGTTTTGTTATTGCCTTATTGCCGGTTATTTAAAGTTAAGTATAAGCTCCCATCGAGGACGATGGGAGCGAGAGGAGGTTATCTGCCGCTATGAAGCGCCAGTGGAATAGCGGTCAAGTGGAGCACTTTGTTAGCCTATAATTTTTCTTTGTAAACCTTAAATATTGAACGAATTAATTGCCTTAATGGCTCTCCCTTCCAGTTTCTTTGAGACATATCTATATATAGTGCCGAACCTAAGTACGTAGGAAGCTTCTTATGTGATGGCAGCGAATTATCCCTTACAACGGGAATAAATTTACGCTTATCCTTTGTATTTAAATATATAGATGACCCTACAATAGATTCCATTCCCACACCACCTTCTCGGTTATTAGCCTTCCGTGTATAATCTTCAGAGCATACAAGAATTATGAAATCACAAGTAGATATACCACGTTCAATAAAATAAGTAATTTCTTCACCAGGAAACAAATTCCGTTTATCTATTAAATGCCATTTTTTACCAACTCATCCGCAAGCTCCTGTACCCATATTTGATGAGTCTCTGTATACCAAGAATATGATATAAAAACTCTTGGCCGTTTCTGGTTTTCGGTATTTGACAAAGATGTTTCTTCTGTAATTTCAAGTAATCCTGACCATCCGGAATCATAAAATAGATATGGATAGAATTTTTTCGTATTTTTTTTAAATAATTTTGACGGATTCCATAATTGAATTTTGATATCGTAAACTCCTGATTCTATTTTCTTAGGAATACTCCATGTTAAAGCAAAAGGTGCGGTTTTAAATCGAGGGATGTCAACTATTCTAAGAGAGCGTTTAAAATGAACAGGCAAATCTTTATCACTGTTAAAAACTTCTCTACTGTGATCGTATGGATCAGCAATAATAACAACAACATAGGTTGTACCAAACCGTAGGCCGTCATTAACAATTTCTCCACTAATAATAATTTCCTCTCCTGGTTTGGCAACGCGTGTAGACACAGAGTAAGACCTAAGTCGAAAACTCCAGCCATTGCACCTAATTATATTGCAGATTGTTCTAAACATATTTCTAGTATATATAATGGCTAACTATTTATTCAAGGAACATTATAGCGAAATTAGCCTAATATTTGCAAATTGAAGGGACATTTTAAATGTCCTGTTATTTTTTATCTCGTTCCAATCGTCCTCGATTGGAATGCATACATATAATGCTTATGTATACACTCCCATTGAGGACAATGGGAGCGAGGGAAAAAACTCTCAATACAAAAACCCAAACAGCCAAAGCGGAATTTTATTGCTAAAGCCGATTTCTATATCATCGGCTGCTATATAAGAGTTTGGCAAATCTTTTATCTGCTTAAACCCTTTATTTTTGCCGCCTATTTCAAACAGATGCCTTTCATCTACCAAAAAGTCGCCTTTTTTTGGAATTGTTACTTCATATTGAGTTTTAAGCTGGTTAGCAAAAAATGTCTCTCTGACAGTTCCAATTTTTGGCTCATTGCAATAGGCATAGTATAAATTAGGGTTGTCAAGATATATCTTGTCTGGTTTTAAAAAGATATTATCACCTTTGGTTTTAGAGCGAAGAGTATTAAAAATTTTTCCACGATTAAGATAATTCATATAAAGATATAAAGTATCCCTGTCTGTGCCAATTTTGCCACTTAATTCCTTGATGTTTAATTTAAACGGTTCAGATTGACAGATAAGTTTTACCAACTTTTTCAAATTGAGAATATTTTCGTATTTAATAGGAAAAATAGAGGGAATATCGGTCTCTATTACTGTATTTACAGTCTCTTTTAATTTTTTGCCGTAAGTGGCAGGTTCTTGAAAATAGAAAGGATAAAAACCAAACTCTAAATACTCCCTCCAGTGCTCCAGAGGCTTTAATTTCTTTTTTATCTCATAAGAGATTTCTAAATGGCTGTTTAAAATTTCATCCAATTTAAAAGGCACAAGTTTAATCCCTAATTTGATTTCTAAAAATTCACGATAAGAAAGCCCGTTTATTCGATACAAAACCGCTCTTCGACTTAAATCCGCTTTTGAGTGCTCCAACTCAATGGCAGAAGAGCCCGAAAAAATCACTTTTATATCAAGCATATCGTATATCTGTTTTAACTCTCGCTCAAAATTTTTATATTTATGTATCTCATCAATTGCTAATATTTTACCACCCAAAGCCGAAAACTCTTTGGCTATCTCTAGCAGGGAACTGCTTGCAACTTCAAAACTGTCGGCTGAAATATATAATTTTTTATGCAATGGAATATCTGTTAAGCTCTCTAAATATTGCAAAATATAAGTAGTTTTTCCAACACCCCTTGCCCCCACTATTCCAATAAGCTTATCATTATGCTGGATAATATTCCAAAAATAACGGCGGTAGGTAACTTTTTGGTTTTCCAGGTATTGCAAAAAATCACTGTATAATTTTTCTAACACACTATACTCCTTATTTTTGTATTATAGCATATTTAGGTTAGAAACCTAATATTTTTTCATTTTTTTAGGTTATAACCTAAAATTTTATGCCAATTACAAGCCTATAACCCAAATAATCAATACAAAAACCCAAACAGCCAAAGCTGAATTTTATTGTCAAAGCCGATTTCTATATCTATCATCAGCCGCAATATAAGAGTTTCTTGTCCCAAAGCTCCAGTTTTGGGACAACATATCAAGGTATTAACAAAACAAAACCATTTTACTTCTAATATAGGGTTACGAAGCTGGAGCTTCGCAACCAGAAAACACCATTTAACCCAAATTTTGCATTAGAAGGTGCATCAGATGTGTTGGTGCTTAGCAGCAGGGGTGCAGAAGAAAAACGCAGGCATACCCGGAGGGCGAGAAGCGTTAAACAAAGGCAAACTGCAGGGAAGTTAAGCAAGAGTGCATAAACGCTTACTCGCTCACAGCTAAAAAGTTAAAGCAGTTTAACTTTTTTTAACTTTTAACGCTGCTCGCCCTTTATAGCTTCGAAACCGCAGCGTCCTAAGCAAAGCGAACCGCGAAGGCAAATAGCTTTACTTCAGTGCCCATGCTGCCAATGACCAATGCAGATAATGTATCGGC
>JALVXO010000035.1 GCA_027022775.1 Campylobacteraceae bacterium | reverse complement strand
CAAAAGGCTGCGCAGCAATTTAAAACTGGCTCTTTCTGGCAAAAATACCACCAATGCTATGCTTATGCGCCTGCGCTATCCCGATGCGCGAATAAAATATATGAATTTTTTGGATATTGAGCAAGCGGTTGTAAGCGGTGAAGTTGATGCCGGTGTTTTAATCCATGAATCGATTTTAAATTTCGATGAGAGCCTGGAGGTTGAGCTTGAACTTTGGGAGTGGTGGCTTGAGCTTGCCGGCAAAGAGCTGCCGCTTCCGCTTGGGGGAATGGCTCTGCGCCGCTCTTTGCCGCTTAACAGGGCAATTGAGATAGAGGATATTTTAATTGAAGGGGTGCGCGTGGCAAATGAGCGCAAAAAGGAGTTAAGCAGCCTTTTGGTGCAAAAAGGGCTGGTTAGAATAGAAGATAAAATGCTAGAGCGCTACCTGGATATGTATGCATCAAAAGATTCCATTACTTTAAGCCCCCTGCAGATAGAAGCGCTGGATAAACTCTTTGAAATAGGCTATAGCCGCGGCGAATATGACGCCCTGATAAAAACCGAAGATTACCTGATTCCAAAAGAGTATGTTAAATATAGAAATTTATAATAAGGTTTGCTTTGAAAAGATTGTATTACAGTTACAGTGAATTTATAAAAGATGTAAAACTGCTGGCTAATAATATTGCAAAGTATAATCCAGATGCCCTTATATCGGTTGCCAGGGGCGGTATGACCATAACCCATTTTTTAGCACAGGCGCTGGATATCAGAAATGTTTACAGCATAAATTCGATTCATTATGAAAATGAAACAAAACTGGATTTTATAAAAATTTTCAATATCCCAGAAAAACTGCCAAAAAAGGTTGTAATTATAGATGATATAGCCGACAGCGGAGAGACTTTGCAAGAGATAACCGGCATATTAAAAGAGCGCTTTAAAGGCACCGAATTTAAAACAGCAGTGGTTTTTTGCAAAGAAAAAGCAATTTTTAAACCCGATTTTTGCGTAAAAAATGCAGAGTGCTGGATAGATTTTTTTTGGGAGAGCGATTTAAAAAAGCAAAACTCTCCAATTGCTTTAAGTATTTAAATACCCTTCTTTTATTTCTTTCATTTTGCAATATATAAAACATTAAAATTTTCTAAATGTTAAAATATCACTACATAAATCCATTTTTGCAATATATTTATAGTTAATAAATTGCAGAATGTTTAATATAGAGAAAAAGGTATTAAAATGAAATCGGTAAAATATACTGCTTTAATGTTAACCGCTTTAATTGCTGTAAGCGGCTGTGATTTGTCAAATACAGATGCTAAAAGAGCAAAAGCAACTTACTACAGTACAGCTGCAACCAAAGAGGTTAATGTAACAGAAAGCGCAGAGCCGCCGGTTTTGGATTTGAATTTATCCAGCAACTCTTTTATTAAAATAATAAAGGGGCTGGATTCTGAATTTTTTTCTACCCGCGGCAATAAAGTTGCCATGAATATCGCCCCTCGGTACTCAAACCCGCAAGATAGCAACCGTGACAATATTTACGAAACTAAACTTTATGTTGTAACAGAAAAAGAGAAAGATTATATTTTATATTTAAAAGTTGCAGTTTTGGAAAACAACAATACAGAGCCAAGCACTCCAAGCGACAGCAATGTTACTTTAATGCCGGATATGGATAACGATTATATTCCTAATAATATAGAAAAACTTTTAGGAAGCGACCCGGCAAACGGCGATGAGAATAACAATTCCATACCGGACGGACTTGAGGGCGATCCTTTTTTTGCAAAAGAGTGGTACATTAAATCAAACGGCGAAGCTATGAATCCTAGCGGAATACCCTCTATAAAAGGAAACGATTTAAACTTAACAGCGGTATATAAAGAGTATATGGGTTATAACGGCGGAAATCCGGTAATTTTGCAAATTGTTGACAGCGGTGTGGATATAACCCATGAAGATTTAAAAGATAATATAGATTTAAACCGCTCGCTAAACGGCAACCAAAACGGAAACCCGATGCCTGGCGGATTGTATATGCCGCACGGTACTATGCTTGCAGGAATTGCAGCTGCAAGGGCATTTAACGGCAAAGGGGTAAGAGGGGTTGCGCCTTTTGCAAAAATTGCAGGCAGCAACTGGCTTGTAAATCAGTCGCTTGACGGTTTAGAGGCGGCATGGTACAGCGGAAACGGCGCAAATGAAATTGCTGTCACAAACAACAGCTGGGGGACATATTACACTGCTGACACTTTCTACGAAGATATTATGGAAGCAGGAGTAAAAGATTTAAGAGACGGCAAAGGCAGGGTGTATGTTTTTGCAAGCGGAAATGCAAGAGAGTACGGGGCAGACTCTAATATACAATATATTATTAACAACCGTTTTGCACTTGTCGTAAGTGCTTTAGATTACGATAACAAAGTTGCAAGTTACTCTACTCCCGGCGCAAATGTCTGGGTTGCTGCTTATGGAGGAACTGCAAGTTTTAATGACGGTCCCACAATTGCAACAACTTATATGAGCGGGCACTCCTCTAACACCTGGGCAGAAGATGAAAAAAGAAATTACACTTACGCAATGGCTGGAACAAGTGCTGCTGCGCCTATGGTTACCGGCGCAGTTGCCTTGATACTGGAAGCGTGTCCCAATTTAACCTGGAGGGATGTTAAGTATGTAATTGCAAAAAGCGCTAAAAAAATTGACAGCAGCAGTGAAAGCTGGATAAAAAACGGTGCAGGTTTCAATTTTAGCAGAGATTACGGTTTTGGGCTGATAGATACAAAAGCGGCTATAGATTACTGCAAAAACGGTTATATTAATTTGCCGCCGCAAGAGTCGGTATCTGTTAAAGCCGATTTTAACAAAAGTTTTGAAGGGTCAGAGAGTGAAATATTAAATATAGATAAGAGTTTAAATATTGAATGGGTAGAAGCAACTGTTGATTTGGATGCTCAAAATGCAAGCGATTTTGATATTTATATAATTTCTCCGTCAGGAACAAAAGTTCTGTTAGTAAAACACGGCACAGAAATAGGCGATAATTTTATCCCGGTTAAAAACTGGATGAGAGGCGGATTTAGATTTTCCACCGGCGCCTTTTTGGATGAAAACAGCCTTGGAAACTGGAGTTTAAAAATAGTAAACAGAAACAGCGGCAGTGCAGTTTTAAACAGCATAAAGTTAAAGGTTTACGGATATAAAAGGGGTAACAAATGAAAAAGTTAATTATTTTGGCGGTTTTAGCGGCTTTGGCAAACGGAGAGATTGTTACTGTTATCAGTAACGGCGTAGAGAGAAAAATCAATATTCCGGGGACAAAGCTGAACAAAGCGCGAAAAGCTGTGCATGGCGGAGAGGGGATTATAATTGCATTTAAAAAAGAAAAAAGTGTTAATGTGCCTGAATTTGCAAAAAAATACAGTTTGATTTTAAAGAAAAAACTTATTGCAGGTTACTATATTTTTGAGAATAACTCAACATATTCAGACCTCTCTTTAATTTCTCAAATTATAAAAGATCAAAACAGCACAATAAAAACAATCCGCCCAAACTGGGGCTTTGGCAACCAGCCTAAATAAGGGCGGCTGCCAAAAATTTTTATCACAATTTTGTCACAATTTTTTATTATAATAACCAAAAATAGAGTTCTAAAGGGGGGGTTATTATGAAAAAGTTGTGGCAAATTGTTTTGGGAGCGGTATTAATAACAGCTGCGGCAAGCGGCGCAAGCTTATCCAGTTATCACGGAAGCTGGCTAGGCAGAGGGGGCATTAAAGAGGTTAAAATAACCACTATTTACGGTGCGCCTACAGTAGAAGTGTATGGCAAATGCGCTTCTTCTGCCTGCAGTTGGGGGAAAGCGCGGCTAATACCGTACGGGCCGTCTGTATCATCAAACATTGCACGCAATACAGTGGCTTTAAGTGCAATTTATCGTAAAAGATTTGCAGACAGACTCTTAATTATCAGAAAAATAGGGAGCATAAGAATAAGAGTGGATGTTTTCACCCGCTTTAAAGATAGAAGCGGAAGAGCTAATTACCATAAAAGATATATATTAAGACGCTCTGAACTTGGAGAACCTCTTGAATTTTTACGTCAAATTTCACCTGCAAACAATAAAGTGTTTAATCACTATCCGCGAGTAACAACACTGGTTTGGACTCCTATGTCTCATGTAGACCATTATGTTG
>JALVXO010000034.1 GCA_027022775.1 Campylobacteraceae bacterium | reverse complement strand
TAACAACAGACAGCGAAGGCAGATATATGTTCTGCGACTTAATCCCTGGAACATACAAACTGCAGTTTGTTGCACCGGATGATGAAAACGGAGCGCCTAGAATCTCAACCGGGCAAAACTCAGGAGATGACAGTTCAGACAGCGATGTAGAAGAGTACAAAAACGGTGTTGTAGAGACAGGCCCTATTACGCTAGAGAGCAGCCAGAACAACCCTACAGTATTTGCAGGGTACATCAATAAAATCTGTTTAGGAGACAGAGTATGGTATGATGAAAACTTAAATGGAGTTCAAGATAAAAACGAACCTGGCGTAATTGATGTAACAGTGCACATCTTTGACAAAAACGGAAACAGTGTAAAAGATATTTACGGCAACACTGTTAAAAGCATAAAAACAGACAGCCAAGGAAATTACAAATTCTGCAACTTAAAACCGGCGCAGGATTATGTAATAAAAGTTGACATTCCAAAAACTTACCATGCAACTATAAAAGATGCGCAGGATAACACAATAAATAGCCAAGACTCTGATGCAAAAGAGGATGGAACAATTTATGTTAAAAACCCTGTAAAAGATGACTATACACAAGATGCAGGCATCTACTGCGACTGTGACGATTACAAAGTGCACCCTGAAAAACACAAAAGCTTAAGCGCTCCGGCGCTCAATGTGGCGGGGGTGCTGGCAATGATTTTAGGACTGTTTGCAGTTGCCAGAAAAGAAGATTAAAAAGTGCGGTTTCCCCGCGCTTTTTTAATCAAAATACCGTCTGCAAAAAAACTGCAATATAAAATTTATCCCTATTGAACTCTTAAAAAGTTATCCTCTATAACAAATTTTTTAATGTTTAAAAAGTTTTCTTTTTTCCTTTTTTCTAAAGAATGTAAAGTATGTCCAGAGGACAATTCCGTAAACAAAAATGGAAAGCACCACAACACCTATTGTGACCGCTTCGAACATCTCTTTATACTCAAAGCTGTCAGGAATTAAGTGCACCAAAATTATTGAAAGCGCACCTTTCATTCCCGAAAAGGTTAAAATAAACCACCCCTCTGCGCCGACAGGTTTTATCTGCTCAATTTTAGCCCCTATAAATGCAAACTTTGCCATAGCCAGGGCGCGGATTACGGTTGTTGCTATAAACATTGCCAATATTTCTGCTTTATACTCCATAAGTTTATGAAAATCAACCATTTCTGCAAGTGCAAAGAATATCACTACAGATGCGATATAACCGAACTCTTTTGCCATTTCGTATATATATTCGAGCCGCTCTTTTGATGTGCTGGCAATTGCACCCAGCCTGATTGTGCGAAGGAACGATTTTACCTTTTTGGAATCTTGGGTATCCAAATCAAAATCAATCCACGCTTTAGTAGCCACAATTGCGACAATCAGGGTTAAAATACCGCTAACATGCAGCTCTTCGCCAAGCAGATATGCAACATACGCCTCTACAATAAATGAGAAAAGCTCCCCGCGCTTATCGGAGTAGAGTTTCATAACCATATAGAATGCATACCCCAAAACAAGCCCCGCCAGCGAACTTACCGCAAAAACCCGCACAGCATCAAGCGCAGCATGCGCAGGGTCTATATGGCCGCTTAACATCCACGGCAAACCTATAAAGAAAAAGGCTATTACCGCAGTGGCATCATTCCCAAGGCTCTCCCCTTCAATCAGCACTTTAATATCATGCCCAATCCCGCCAAAGCGCGAAAGAACTGATTGCACGCTTACCGCATCGGTAGCCATATTTATCGCAAAAAGAGCCACATATCCGCCAAGGCTTAAACCTTCAAAAAGCCCAAAATTATAAAGCAGCGCCCCGGCAACTATAGAGAATGCCACAGCAACTACAGCGAGGTAAAATATCGCCCAGCCGTGCTTTTTTATATCGGTAAATTTAAGATGGAGAGCATCTCCCATAAAAATCAGCGGGATACAAAAAAGTATTACAGTGGCAAAATGCTGCGGCAAATCTATTGGAACCGCCGCTTTAAAATATGTATAAACCAGGTAAGAGCCAATAAGCAAAATAAAAACCGACGGTATTTTGAGTTTATTTGCAATGGCATCTGAGGCAACAACCAAAGAGAGAATTGTAATTAAAAGAATTTCCGGCGCAAAAGAGTGCATACTTTTCCTTTTTTTACAATAATTATAAGGAAAATTGGATTAATTTATGGTTAGCATTTTATCACTAAAAATTTGATATACTTTGCATTAAAAAAGGGTTTGCTTGAAACTATACGAAATAAAAGCTGTTGCAAAATATTTAAGCCGGTATGACTTTATTAAATTTGCCAGACGGGTTGCCAATAATGTAATAGAGCTTAATTTCGGCGAAAAAGAGTCGCTCTTTTTTGATTTAACGCGCGGAAACTCCACAATTTACAAAGCCCCAAGCCAGAGGATAAACCGCTTTAATGCCCCTTTTGACCTGCAGCTGCACACCCTTTTGGCATATTCAAAAATTGCAGATATTTCCGTTCCTGAAAATGACAAAGTTATAATTTTTAAAATAAAACCAAAAAGCCAGTATAAAAATTTAACAATTTATGCCCGTTTTGAATTTACAGGAAAATATACAAACCTTATTTTGACAGATGAGCAAAATGTCACAATTGAAGCGCTGCACCATATAGATGAGAGCAAAAGCTACAGAGTGGTTAAACCGGGGGTAAAACTGGCGGAATTGAAGCCGTTTAAATCGAAATACAGCGGAAATGTGGAAGATGTTGAAGCGTTTTTAAAAGAGAATTACCAAAGGGTAAACAGTGCGCTTGTTAAAAGATTAAAAAAGCAAAAAATAAATATTGTAAGCAAAAAAATCCAAAAATTGCAAAAAGCGCTTAAAGCCCTGCCAGAAAGGGAAGAGCTGGAAGCTAAAGCGGCAGAATACTCCAATTTGGCAAATATTGTTTTGGCAAACCTGCACCTTATAAAACCTTACGATACCAAGCTTGAAACTTATGGTTTTGACGGGAAAAAAATTGTAATAGAGCTGCCAAAAAATGTGGTTAAAAACAGAATAAGCGAATATTTTTTCAATTTAGCAAAACGGGCAAAAACCAAAGCGGCAAATGTAAAAATAGAAAAAGAGAACCTAGAGGCAAAATTGAACTTTTACCAAAACATTTTAAATGCTCTTAATAACTGCAGCAACCCTTACGAGCTTGAGCTTCTGGTGCCAAAGCAGGCGCGCTCTAAAGCAAAAAAAGAGAAAAACAGAACCGGCGAAATTTTCTGGATAGAGGGTTATAAGGTAATGGTGGGCAGAAGCTCAAAAGAGAACCAGGAGCTGCTCTCTATTGCAAAAGCCAACGATATCTGGATGCATGTGCGCAATATTCCCGGCTCGCATGTTTTTATAAGAACCGATAAGCAGAACCTTCCGCAAAGTGTTTTAGAAAGCGCGGCAAAACTCTGCGTAGATTTCAGCACCAAAAACCCCGGCAATTACGAAGTGGATTATACTAAACGGAAATTTGTAAAAATCCAGGAAGGCTCAAATGTAGAGTATGATAAATACAAAACAATACATGTTTTAAAAGAGGGGGTTGAAATCAGGGAGTGATTAGAAGCGGGGGGTTGAGCATTGAGTCTGGGCACGCCGCCATTCCAGCAAAAGCGGGAATCCACAGATATTGCAACCTATATGTGCTACACCTTTTACTAATCTCTTTTCTCTCTTCTCTAAAAAAGCCCTGGATTCCCGCTTTTGCTGAAATGACAAAATGCACAATATTACCAGCTTTTAACTTTAAGTTTTTTGCATTTTATGGATATAAAAAGCTTAATCTAATGCATTGAGGGGCGCCTCTTTTGGGTGATATATTTTCAAGTGTAAATTTGGATTTTTAGATAAATTTGCCAATTGTTAAATAATATGCTATAATTATGCACATAATTATGTAAGGATTTGAAATGCAGGTATTAAGTTTAACAGAAGCTAGAAATAATATCAAAGAGATGTTTGAAACTGTATATAATAATAATGAAGAGGTGATTATTCACAGAAAAGGGAGGGAGAGTGTTGTTGTTATCTCTTTGGATGAGTATAATGCCCTCAAAGAGACAAATTATCTTTTAAGTTCTCCTGCTAACCGAAAACATCTTTTAGAGTCGTTAGAGCAGTTAAGAGCCGGCAGAGGTATCGAGCGGGATATTATAGAATGAATATAATTTGGAGCGATAAATCTTGGGA
>JALVXO010000033.1 GCA_027022775.1 Campylobacteraceae bacterium | reverse complement strand
CTAAAAGTTTTGCATATACTGTAGGGTGCAGCGGCAAAAATGCTTCGCCAAAGCATGCGCTAAATGTTGTAACAGGCTCTTTAATGCCGCGCTCTGTTCCTGCAACTTTAGCGGTATATCCGCTTAAGAAGTAATACATTGCCTGCTCTCTTGTAAGTTTGCTAACCGGGGGCAGCACACCAAAAGCATCATAACTTAAAAATATAATATTTTTAGGGTGGCCTGCCCTTAAAGAGGGTTCATGGTTTTCAATAAATTCAATTGGATAACTTACTCTTGTATTTTCAGTTTTGGAGCTGTCTGAATAGTCAACTTTACCATTCTCATCTGCAACAACATTTTCCAAAAGAGCACCCGGGCGGATAGCATTGTAAATTTCAGGTTCGCTCTCTTTATCGAGATTAATAACTTTTGCATAGCATCCACCTTCGAAATTAAATACCCCTTCATCATCCCAGCCGTGCTCATCATCGCCTATAAGCGCACGCTCAGGGTCGGTAGAGAGCGTAGTTTTTCCTGTGCCAGAGAGTCCGAAGAAAAGGCAAACATCACCCTCTTTTCCCACATTTGCAGAGCAGTGCATAGAGAGTTTGCCCTCAAGCGGCAGCCAGTAATTCATCATAGTAAAAATACCCTTTTTAATTTCACCGCCATACCAGGTTCCGCCGATAATTGCAGTATTCTCTTCTATGTTAAAAACAACATAAACATCAGAATGCAAATTGTGTTCTTTGAAATTTGGGTTAGAAGTTTTGCAAGCGTTATAAAGTACAAAATCGGGCTCAAAATTTTCCAGCTCCTCTTGGGTAGGCATAATAAACATATTTCTTATAAAATGCGCCTGCCAAGCAATTTCGGTAATAAATCTTATCGCTTTTCTGCTAGATTTGCTAGCTCCTGCGTAAGCATCTATTACATAAATCTCTTTGCCGCTTAACTGATTTACAGTCAGATTAAAAAGGTCTTCATAAATCTCTTTTGAAATTGGCTGATTAATATCCCCCCAAGCAATATTATTTTCAGAAGGAGGCTGTTTTACAAAATATTTATCTTTGGGGCTTCTGCCGGTAAATATGCCGGTATCTACCATTGCGGTGTTATTGTCGGTAAATTTGCATTCACCTTTTTGGGCTTCATCTTGAGCCAACTTTTCATAACTTGGATTGTGGATTATATTAACCACATCCTTTAAACCGTATTTTTCAAGATCTTTAGGCTGAAGCTTGCTCATTGTTTCCTCTTAAATAGTTTTATAATGCAATAATACCGTTTTTTAAGAAGTTTACTTAAAAATATTGCATTAACAAATAGTTTTGTAAACTATTTACAAATACAATAAAAAAGTACTAGAAATTTATCAATTACTTGCTTATAAAAAAGTGTATTTTTTATAAAAAAAACTTTTTAATTTTCTTGATGTATCTAAAACTCACATATCCTCTTTTTTTAAGTGTTCCAAATAGTAACTCAAAAAAGCTTTTTTGGTATTAATTTTATTTTCATAATCCTTCTGTGATGGTTCTATACACTCAATTGCTTCTTTTAGTGTAAACTTTTTTCCATACTTTGCCTCTGCAATTTCTACCACTTCCGGATCAGCAACATAAGGGGATTTTCCTAAATATCCTAAAACAAGTTGTGCATATTTTTTATCTATTTTTTCCCATTTTTTGTTTAAAAAATTTAACCGCGCCTGATTATAGTAAATTTTAGACATCTCTTTCGTAGGAACTGCATAACCTGCAGCTTCAATGACTTCATAAACTAATGAGCTGTCTATATCTTCAATATTTACCTTTAACGGATTGTAATACCTTAATGCATCAACCTCTTTATTGTCATTTAAAGGTTTAAACGATAAAACCTGCTCTTTTAAAAACTTTTGATGCTCTACTATTTTACTCTCTTGCAAATCACCAAAATTGTAACCCATTCCTTTTGTTATTTGAAACATTGTTAAAATATCAGGATTAGATATACCTCCGCTAAATGGATGCATAGCCAAATCTATCCCGTCTGCTCCAGCCTCGATTGCTGCCAAATATGAAGTTATTCCAAATCCAATGCTGTTACGCGTACTTACCCTTATAAATGTATCTTTTCCCAAAAACTCTTTTGCCATTTTTACAATATCGTAAAATTTTGCCGGCGGTATATGTCCAAGTTCATCTTTAAAAAGTATAGAATCAAACTCTATCCCTAAATCAAGCATTTTTTGAAGAGCTTTTTTATAAAAATCTAATCCGAATATATCACCTTTTGGCAAACTCATTAAACTTATAACAGGTTCATTTAAAAGCTGTCTCTCTTTTACAAGATAACTTATTAAATCCAAATTACGCATATCATTTAGCGGATCATAAGATGAAACAGTAGTAACTGAACTTTCTGCTGCCAAGTCTATAAAAACAGAGTGAATATTAGCACCCACAGGGTAATTAAAAACTGTATTTAAACTGTTTACAGCAATTTGCAAATTAGCATCATCCCCGACTATCCATCTAAACCGTTTTATAAATTCAAACGGGGCCTGTGTCTCTTGAGCAATTGCCGCAAACCTTGCAGGCGACGATATCTCAAAATTTGTAATTCCCGCTTCTCTTGCAGACTCTGCCAAAAGAAAAAGAGTATTCTTGTCAATAGTGTTATCAAATATACAATCTATACCGGTGCTAAAACTTGTATCCATAACATCGATATATCTACCTGACATAGCTACCTCTTTCTCTTTTTGCTCTTTTTGGATTTCTCCTCTTTGAGATACTCTTTATACATTCTCTCAACCTCATCTTGTTTATAACCCAAAATTGTATTTGAACCGATTTTCTCTTTTTTAATAAAATAATTTAAAAGCTTTTGCAGCAACTCTTCTTTATCAAAATTTTCCAGCTCCTCCAAAATCTCTGCTGCCAAACCGCCAGATTCCAGCAGTAAAAGCTTGTTAACCAGATTATCTATGTCATCCTTTGTTATATGGGCACTGCTGCTATTTATAGTTTTTAATTTAATATTTGCGCCAACCTCTTTTTTTATTCTGGCAAGCTCCCTGAACTCTTGCGTTGTTACAAGCGTTATAGCTTTGCCTCTTCTGCCGGCACGGCCGGTTCTTCCGATTCTGTGAACATAACTTTGCGGATCAAAAGGGATATGGTAATTAAATACATGTGTAATACCTTTAATATCAAGCCCTCTTGCAGCAACATCGGTTGCAATTAAAATTTTTGTTGCACCTTTACGGTAATTGCGGACAATTTCATCACGCTCCATCTGGTCAATATCGCCATGGAGCCCTTCGGCATTAAATCCCCTTGCTTTAAGGAGCTCGCTTAATCTGTCAACCTCTTTTTTCATGCGGCAAAAAACAAGGGCTTTTTTATAATTTTGAGTTTCTAGCAGATTTACAATCGCTTCATCGCGCTGCTCCTCTTCTATAACAAGATACCTCTGTTTTATCTGGTTATTTGTTGTAGCATCTTCCTCTTTTACAACCGATATAAATTCGGGCTTATAAAGCAGGGTTTGCGCTAAATCTTTTATCGGTTCTGGCATTGTTGCCGAAAACAGAAGTGTCTGGCGGTTTTGCGGAATGTAGTTAAAAATCTCTTTAACGCTGTCTAAAAAGCCCATATCAAGCATCTCATCCGCTTCGTCAAGCACTACAATTTCTGGGTTAAAGCTGTCAATTTTGCCTTTTTGATAAAGGTCTTTAAGGCGTCCCGGCGTTGCTACCACAATCTGCACACCCTTATTTATAAGCGCAATCTGTCTGCCGTATCCCACACCGCCGTAAACCGCAAGCGTTCTGATGCCCCCAAAGCGCCCCAAATGGTATAACTCGTCGCTAACTTGCGTAGCAAGCTCTCTTGTCGGGGTAATTACCAAAGCTTTTTCTATTTCGCCGCTTGCAATTTTTTCTAAAATCGGCAAACCAAAAGCTGCTGTTTTTCCTGTCCCTGTGTGTGCCTGCGCAACCAAATCAACTCCATCCATTACCAGAGGAATCGCCTCTTGCTGAATGGGGCTAGGCTCCCTAAACCCCGCAATCTTAACCCCTTTTGCAATATCGGGGTGAAAATTAAAATCTGTAAATCTCACATGTATCCTTTTGGAAGCTAAAAGCTTAAAGCTTAAAGCCCAAAGCAAAATAATTAAACCAACACAGCTTTATGCTTTATACTTTTGGCTTTCAGCTTCTTAAATCATTTCCGCAAAATA
>JALVXO010000032.1 GCA_027022775.1 Campylobacteraceae bacterium | reverse complement strand
CAGTGATGAAGAACTCGAAAGGCAAGGTTTTAAACTACCCCCATTATTTTGAAAAATTGATTTATATAAATTCCAGATGCAAAGATGCTGAATATAAAGATGCCCATATAATCAATGTATTTGACAAGTTTAACCCGGATTTAAATAAGAAAATCTTAAGAAAAGATGTCAAAAAAATGGATAAAACTCTTTTGATATATGGAGATTCTGATTATAGCAAAACTATATTAAAAAATTCAGATTTATTTAAGGAAAAAAATTGGGACCTCTACTGGGGAATTTATTTTTTTGTTAAATATGAAAAAGAGTTAAAAGAAATTTTTAACCATATTGTGGAAGCAGAAGAGTATTATGAAGCAATAAACAGTTATAAAAATGTGGTTTCTTTTTCTTTATGGAGTGCCGTAGAAGCCGCAATTTGCGGGGCAAATGTGAAATATTTCTCTTTTAATGAGCCTAAAGAGTGTTATATAGATTTATTAAATAGTTTAGGTATAGAAATAGTTATAATAAATAATAAAAAAACTTATAAAACTGAAGAAAATATTATAAATAGCATAAAAAAATTTGATTATAAACAAGAAATTCTTTCAATTTTAACGAATAAAGTGTGAATTAACTTCACACTTTAATTATCTTTTATCTCCATTTTACTATTCAATCTATAGTTTAATAAAATAAAACTTATAATAAAGTGTTAATCAACTACATTAGGAAAGGATGCTTATGAGCAACAGACGAGATTTTATGGGCATGGCTCTAGGTGCTTTTACAGGCCTGGGTGCACTGGGTGCGCTTTATGCAGCCAAAAAAACCTGGGAACCTTTGCCAAGCGTAAAAGCAGCCGGCAAGGCAGTTATCGATTTGAGTGGTGCCAAAGAGGATGTTTTAAACACAGAAGTTTGGCGCGGTAAACCTATTTTTGTTATGAAAGTTAGCAAAAAAAATCCTGCTTACAAAGATAATAGACTTGTGAAGGTCGGAAATGACAAATTCTTTATAGCAATAGGTCTATGCACACATTTGGGTTGTATTCCGACATATTTTCCTGATAAAGGAAAATTTATCTGCCCTTGTCACGGCGGCCAGTTTGATGCAGCAGGCAGAGTATTAAAAGCTCCACCGCCAAAACCTTTGGTTATTCCTCCATTTAATGTAAAAGGAACAAAAATTGTTTTAGGCGAAGAGGGTGAAGAGTACAAAAAAATGAAAGCAGCAAAATTAGTATAGGAGGATTGAAGAAATGGCACATTTTGACCCAAATGCCAGACCTTTCTCGAAGAAATGGCTAAATGAGAGGCTGGCAGTTGAGACACTAGAGAGAGTTCTCTCTACAGAGTATTGGATTCCAAAGAATATTAACTTCCTTTGGGCGATGGGTATGGTGCTGGCAGCAACTTTTGGGCTGCTGGTAATTAGCGGTATTTTCTTATTAATGTATTACATTCCAGATACACAAAAGGCATTTGACAGTGTTAACTACACTATTATGTCACAAGTTGGATACGGGTGGCTATGGAGACACATTCACGGTGTAGCAGCATCTGTTGTATTCCTTATTATATATATCCACATGTTTACAGGAATCTATTACGGCTCTTATAAAAAGGGCAGAGAGATGATTTGGATTTCTGGAATGCTTCTGTTTGTAACTTTCTCTGGAGAAGCGTTTGCAGGTTATGTATTGCCTTGGGGACAGATGAGTTACTGGGCTGGTATGGTTATTACCAACCTTTTTGAAGGTTTCTCTGCTGATTTCATGGGCGGTGCGCTTAACTTCCCAGGACTGGTTGAGTGGATTAGAGGAGACTACGTTCCAGGTCAAGCGTTTATTGGAAGATTCTTTATGCTTCATGTATTCTTGATGCCTTTAGTAATTATTGCTTTAATTGTATTGCATTTTGGTGCGTTAAGAATCCCTCACGTTAACAACCAAGACGGTGAAGAGATTGATTTTGAAGCTGAAGCTGAAAAATGGAAAGCAGGACACAGAAAAGAGTCTAAAGTTATTCCATTTAAACCTGTATTCTTAAGTAAAGATGTGTTTGTTTTAGGAATTTACTTCCTATTCTTCTTCTATTTGGTATTCTATCACTTTGAATTTGCAATGGACCCTGTAAACTTTGACCCGGCAGACGGACTTAAAACTCCTCCGCACATTTATCCTGAGTGGTATTTCTTGTGGAGTTACGAAGTGTTAAGAGCATTCTCTAAAAACCCTGGACTTGTATGGTTTGGATTTGCGCAGGTTATTTTCTTCTTGCTTCCATTCCTTGACAGAAGTCCAAATGTTGCGCCTGCAAGCAGAAGAGGACCGTTTAAAATCTGGTTCTGGTTGCTGCTAATTGATATGATTGGATTGACAATTTTAGGTAAATTGCCGCCTGTTGGTATCTTTACACCAATTGGAACAACATTTGCCTATATATTTATCGCATTATGGTTCGCACTCCCATTTATTACAAAAATGGAAAAACCGGTAGGAGGTAAGTAATGAAAGAGTTGAAAATATTAGCAGTAGTAGTATTTTTTACATTGGTGACATATTGGGGTGTTGAGCCGTATGCGCACTCTCAAATGCATAAACATGTAGAGGGGCACGATTTTACATATCAAGATATTAATGCAAGCGGGGTAAAGGGCGATCCTGCAAAGGGTAAAAATTTAATTGCCGCTTGTGCAGGCTGCCATGGAATTAAATCTCAAGGTATGAAGGCTCCAATGGATGCTATGGGAGCTTCTGCAGCTTATGGTGTTAATCCGCCTGATTTAAGCAATGCAGGTGCAATTTTTGATGAAAAATTCTTAATTGCATTCTTGCAAAACCCTGCACATACAGCAAAAGCTAAACCTAACTTTGCTATGCCTCCAAGTGCAGCGAGCGCTCAAGATGCAGCTGACATTGTAGCTTATTTAAAATCTATCGCTCCAAAAGAGGTAAGCCCTAAAGAGGCGTATGTAACAGCTTGCGGCAGATGTCACGCTAACAGTTATGGAAAATGGACACAAATTGGAGATATTCCAAAAACTAAAGGAAATATTAAAACAGGTAACGATGTAGCACTGGCTCAATTTAAAATTAATGTTGCAAAATATCAAGATAAACTGGCAGACTATATGGGTAAACTTCCGCCAGATTTAAAAATTATTGCAAGAGCAAGAAGCAAGCACTATCTTGAAACTTTTGTTGAAGACCCTCAAAGCCACCTTCCAGGAACTGCAATGCCTAGAGTAGGTCTTACAAAAGAAGGTTTTGAAAAAGTTTACGCTTATCTAGAGTCAACTGGCGATCCTAGTAAGCCTTTAAGAGAAAAAACAGGACCGATTGTTCTTGGTTTCTTCTTAATCTTTACACTTCTTGCTTACGGATGGTATAAATCTCAGTGGAAAGGTTTAAAGTAAGCTTTTAACAAGCCTTCGGGCTTGTTGTTTATTAAGGGTGAAGGGTGAAGGTTGAAGGATTTGTTTTTTTTATTTTTTTTTCTTCATCCTTCACCCTTCACCCTTATTTCCACTCTTTTTTGATAAAAATCATCTGTTTTATACTTAATTTTTGATAATCTTTTAATTGAGGTTGAGGGGAGAAGGTTGAAGGGATTTTTTTATTTTTTTTCTTCATCCTTCACCCTTCTACCTTCTACCTTAACCCTTATCTCAAACAAAAAGGTTACTATGTTAATAGACGGTCATGGAAGAAAGGTTAACTATTTAAGGGTTTCTGTAACTGAGCGGTGTAATTTCAGATGCCAGTACTGTATGCCCGAAAAACCTTTTACTTGGGTTCCAAAAGAGAACCTTCTCTCATTTGATGAACTTTTTAAATTTATAAAAGTTGCAATAGACCAGGGGATTGATAAAATCAGAATTACTGGCGGTGAGCCGCTCTTGCGCGAAGATTTGGATAAATTTATAAAGTTAATCAGCGATTATAAACCAGATATAGATTTAGCACTTACTACAAACGGCTTTTTGCTGCCTCAAGTTGCACAAAAGCTTAAAGATGCCGGGCTTAAGCGTTTAAATATCTCTTTAGATTCCCTAAAACCTGCTGTTGCAGCACAAATTGCCCAAAAAAATGTTTTAGGCAGCGTTTTAGAAGGAATAGAAAAAGCTTTAGAGGTTGGGTTGAAAGTTAAAATAAATATGGTGCCGCTAAAAGGGATTAATGATGGCGAAATTTTAGATATTTTAGAGTTTTCCAGAGAGCGCGGCGTGCAGGTGAGGTTTATTGAGTATATGGAGAATACCCACGCAAACAGCACTATCCGCGGGCTTTTTGGAAAAGAGATTTTAGAGATTATTAAACAGCGCTATACAATTAAAAAGATAGGCCGCGCACCAAACAGCCCGAGTTTTAGTTACCAAATTTTAGAAAACGGTTATGTGTTTGGACTTATAGACCCGCACAAACACGACTTTTGCGAAGATTGCAACAGAATTAGGCTAACAGCCGAAGGATATTTAATTCCATGCCTCTATTTTGACGAAGCCAAAAGTATTGCCGAAGCGGTAAGAGAGGGAGATATAGACAGAGCCAGCGAAATTTTAAAAGATGTTTTAGCAAACAAGCCAAAAGAGAACCGCTGGAGCGAAGATGAGAGTGAAGGTTCAAGCAGAGCCTTTTTTGAAACGGGCGGCTGATGTTTTATATTGTAGAAGAGTTCTTTTCTATCCAGGGTGAAGGAAAGTATGCGGGATGGCCATCTTACTTTTTGCGCACCGGAGGATGCAATTTAAACTGCCCCGGTTTTAAAGCAAGATACAGTGTTGACGGGATTGAAAAAAAAGGGTGCGATACCTATTTTGCAGTGGATAAATCTTTTGCAAAAAAGTGGAAAAAAATCGAAAATGCATCCATTTTAATCGAACATTTGCAAAAAGAGTTTGCCAAAATAGGATATCTGCCGCATGTTGTAATTACCGGCGGCGAACCGCTTTTGTATCATAAAGACCCCGCCTTTTTAGAAATTGTTAAATTTTTAACCGGTAAAGATATTAAAGTGACTTTTGAGACAAATGCAACGGTAGAGATAGATTTTAACACTTTCCCAGTTTTTAAAGAGGCGGTTTTCGCACTATCTATCAAGCTTTCTAACAGCGGTGAGCCAAAAGCAAAAAGAATTAACAAAAATGCCATAAAATCGATAATTAAAAATGCAAAAGAGTCTTTTTTTAAATTTACAATAGATAAAAATTTAATAAAAACCACCGCTTTGGAAGAGATTAAAGAGATAAGCGCCCTCTCTCCTAAAACCCCGATATACTGCATGCCGGTAGGCGAAAGCCGAAACAGTATCTGGCAAAACGACAGCGCAATATTTGAATTTTGCAAAAAACACGGCTACATCTACAGCGACAGGCTGCATATAAGGGTTTTCGACAAAACGCAGGGGGTTTAAACTCTATGCAGCATATTTTTACAAAATTTCATGCAGTTTATTAGCATTAAGTATCCACTGGTTCATTGCTTCCCAATCCTCTTTTTTTGCATATTCATTAAAAATTTGCATCTCTTTTATAAAACATTCAACCGATTCTATTAAATTGTCTCTGTTTTGCTTAAAAATATCCAGCCACATAGTGGGGGAACTTTTAGCAGTACGGCTCATGCTTCTAAAACCGCCCCCCGCCATTGCTAAAATATCTTTTGGGTTTTGCTGCGCCATAACTGCATTTGCAAGTGCAAAACTGACTGCGTGCGGCATGTGTGAGATATAAGCAGCATGAACATCATGCTCTTTAGCATCCATATAGAGTATTTTCATTCCTAAATCTTGGAAAACTCTTTTTGCTTTTAAAAGATGTTCTTTAGAGTTTTCTTCTACATTGCAAAGAACAACTATTTTACCTTTGTAAAGCTTTCTGTCTGCGGCTTTTGGTCCAAAGTTTTCTGTCCCGGTCATTGGATGCGCAGCTACGAAATTTTCTCTAATCTCTTTTGGAATTGAGTTGACTATTTTCTCTTTGGTACTGCCAAAATCTACAATTGTAGTGTTTTTGGAAACATCTTTTAACTCTTGAATAACTTTTATAATACTGTCAACCGGAATAGCTATAATTATTAAATCCAATTCGTAAAGCTCTGTAATATCATCAGCTATTTTATCGGCAATATTAAGCTCTATCGCTTCTAAACAGTGCTGCGGATTGTGGTCGTAGCCTATTATTTCTAAATCTTCATCTCTGTCTTTATATTTTTTCTTAATTGCAAGAGCAAAAGAACCGCCCATTAAACCTAATCCTATAATGCCTATTTTCATGCTCTCTCCAGATACTTGAATTGGAGTAAATTTTATCTGCCTGTTACTTAAAGCAAGATTATCCAATGTAATTTATGTTAAAATAACGCAAACTCAAAAAAGGAAGAGTATGAAAATAGCAATTCTTGGTGCGATGCCTGAAGAGGTTAAACCGCTGCTTGAGAAACTGGATAATATAAAAAAGGTTGATTACGCCGATAATAGTTATTATGAAGCCCAATATAAAGGCATAGATGTTGTTGTTGCCTACTCTAAAATAGGCTGTGCATTCTCTACGCTTACAGCAACGCTTTTAATTGAGCATTTTGGCTGCGATGTACTGCTTTTTAGCGGTGTTGCAGGTGCAATCAACAGCGGTTACAAAATAGGTGATTTAATTTATGCAAGCAAACTTTGCAAACACGATTTGGATATTACAGCTTTTGGTCACCCGCCGGGATTTGTGCCGGAAGGGAAAGTTTATATTTATCCCGATGAAAAGCTTGTACAGGTGGCAAAAGAGGTTGCTAAAAGCAAAAATATAGATTTAAAAGAGGGTGTAATCGCCACAGGCGACCAGTTTATAAGCTCCGAAGAGAAAAAAGAGCAGATAAAAACTACATTTAATGCCGATGCGATAGAGATGGAAGGCTATAGCGTAGCTTTGGTTTGCGATGCGCTTAATGTGCCGTTTTTTATTTTAAGAGCAATCAGTGACAGCGCCGATATGGATGCAAGCTTTGATTTCGACACATTTTTGGAAAAATCGGCAAAAATCAGCGCAGATTTTGTGCTGGAGATGGTTAAAAAACTGGCAGATTAAGGAGTTAAAATGAAAGTTTACGGAATAAAAACTTGCGGAAGCGTTAAAAAGGCATTAAAATTTTTTAAAGACAACGACATAGATTATGAATTTACCGATTTAAAAAAAGAGCCTGTTGGATGCGATAAAATAGAAGAGTGGCTTGAAAAGACCGATATAAACACTCTTTTTAACAGCCGCGGCACAAAATACAGAATGTTAAAATTAAAAGATTTAAATCTAGACGACAGCGGCAAAAAAGAGTGGCTCTGCAAAGAAAACCTGCTTATCAAACGCCCGGTTATTGAACTAGATAGCGGCGAATTGATAGTAGGATTTGACGAAGATAAATATAAAGAGATATTCAGAGATTAAACCCAAAAATTGGGTTTAACTCTTTAACCCAAATTTTGCATACTGTTGCGCCATTAAATTTGCTAAATTTCAAACGGCTCAACATTTTATACTCTATGAGAGTTTAGAGTTTAAAGTTTCATCAAGATATCTCAATATACACAATCTATTTTGCATAATCTATCGCCTGGGTTTGCCTTATGGCATTTACTTTTATCTCTCCAGGATATTGAACTTTATCCTCTATCTCTTTTGCAATTTTGTGGGTAAGCAGAACCAATTCATCATCGCTTACTTTCTGGGCATCTATAAATACTCTTAACTCTCTGCCCGCTTTAATTGCATAAGCTTGCATTACTCCATCGTAACTTAATGCGATATTCTCTATCTCTCTTACCCTTTTTGTAAAGCTTTCAAGCACTTCGCGTCTTGCGCCGGGTCTTGCAGCACTGATTACATCTGCAGCGCAAACTGCTGCGCTCTCTACGCATGTTGGCTCTTCATGTCCATGATGCGCATATATTGCATTAATTACAACAGGGTCTTCATTATATTTTCTGCAAAGCTCCGCCCCAAGCTCAACATGGTTGCCGTCAAAATCCTGGGTCAGCGCTTTTCCAATATCGTGCAGCAACCCTGCACGCATTGCCAGTTTTTCATTGCCGCCCATCTCTGCTGCTAAAGATTTGGCAAGCCTTGCAACCTCTAAAGAGTGCGCTAGGGCATTCTGCCCGTAACTTGCCCTGAATTTCAAACGTCCAAGCAGTTTAATAAGCTCTTCATGCATTGGATACAAACCTAACTCAACAACAACCTTTTCACCCTCTTCATAAATATTTTTCTCAAACTCTTTTGTAACCTTTTCATGCATCTCTTCAATGCTTGCAGGGTGTATGCGCCCATCTTCTACAAGCCTTTTAATAACCTCTGTAGCAATCGCCCGTCTGTATAGGTTAAAATTGCTCACCACAATAACGCCAGGGGTTTCATCTATAATAATATCCACCCCTAAAACCTGTTCAAGGGTTTTAATATTGCGCCCCTCTTTGCCGATAATTCTGCCTTTGTGCTCATCGCTTGGCAAAACTATTGTATTTATAAGCCTCTCGCCGGCAAAATCTCCTGCATAGCGGGTAACAGCAGTTGCAAGCATATAATTTGCCAAATCTTCTGC
Source organism: Campylobacteraceae bacterium (assembly GCA_027022775.1). Classification (GTDB taxonomy): domain Bacteria; phylum Campylobacterota; class Campylobacteria; order Campylobacterales; family Sulfurovaceae; genus JAADEQ01. The sequence goes on along the minus strand of JALVXO010000032.1, from coordinate 8,446 downwards.
TTTCTCCCTGGCAATCTGTATGCTTTTTCTTGACATCTGGGCAAGCTCTGCCTCTATCTGCTCTTTATGTCTTTCCAAAAGCTCTTTTTTTGCCTCTTCTTTTGTCATAGAAACAACTTTAGAGAGTTTATCTGTTAATAGTTCCAGTTTCTGTTTCTTTTCTGCAATCAACTGATCAAGCCGCTTCTCTTTTTCATTTAATATTCTTATTTTTCTGTCAGCATCTTGCTCTTTTTGCTGCACGCGCTCTTTTTTCTCTTCTGCCTCTTTTATTAACTCTTTGGCTTTATTTTTGCTCTCTTGCAGTATTTTGTCCGCTTCTTGTTTAATCACATCTGCTTTTGCTTTTGCCTCTAATTCAAACTCTCTAAATCGGCTTTTATTGTACGATCTAGCGAACAACCATCCCAAAAATAAACCAATATTAAATATTATAAAAGCACCAACTAATAACTTATACACAAAAATCCTTTTTATTTTATAAAGTATCTATTTTTTTTACACTAGAACAAATAATGGAATCAGCTGAAATATCATGTTCTTGAGTTATTATGCTGTCTGTATAATAGAGTTCTCTTTCGAGAAAAACAGTAAATTTTATTTTTTTAAAGCTATTGAAAAACCTGTCATACATCCCCTTCCCAAAACCTATTCTGCGCATTTTTTTATCTACACCCAGTATTGGAACAATGGCTAAATCTATCTGTTTAACTTTAAACAGAGAATTGCCTGGCTCTTTTATGCCATATTTCTTTCTATGCAAAGGAAGCCTGTATTTCACCAATTTAAATGCAGCCTCTTCCATAAAAGGAACATACAAATTGTATCTCTTTTCTCTTAAAAGTTTTATTAATGGGGCAATATTTGCCTCATTTTTTAAAGGAATAAATATCATTATATTTTTAAATTCGTTCTTTTTAATAAAATTATAAACATTATTTATTAATAATTTATCTTTTTTATACCAATTTACTTTTTTTTTATTTAAATTTTGCAAAACCTTTTTTCTAAAAATAGCCTTTTTTTCTTTTAAATTCATTACTAAATTTTCCAAAATTTTGTTATAATCAAGTTTAAATTTTGGCATACGCCTAAAAGGGATTATATGTTTACTATCTTAAAGAGAGCTTTTGGAATTGACGACAAAGAGAAAAAAAGAGATAAAATCTCCAAAGATGAGCTTGAAGATTTACTTTTAGAAGCGGATGTCAATTATGATTTGCTGGAAAAGATTCTTAATCAGCTGCCGGAAAATATTACAAGAGTCCAACTTTACAACTCTCTTATCGCAATTTTTGACTATAAAGCCAAATGGATATATCCTACAGCCGAAACAAAACCGTTTGTAGAGTTAATAATCGGCGTTAACGGTGCTGGAAAAACCACAACAATTGCAAAATTGGCAAACAGATATTTAGAAGATAATAAAACCGTCATGCTGGGCGCTGGCGATACTTTTAGAGCTGCAGCAATAGAACAGCTTACGCAGTGGGCTAAAAAACTTGATATTCCAATTGTTGCCACCAAGCAGGGGCATGATCCGTCTGCAGTTGTATTTGATACAATAAAGTCAGCAATTGCAAAAAATATCGACAGGGTAATTATAGATACAGCAGGCAGACTGCACAATCAGGTAAATTTAGCAGAAGAGCTTAAAAAGATGGTCCGTGTCGCAGACAAAGCCCTTAAAAGGGCACCGCACAGAAAACTGTTAATACTGGATGGCACACAGGGCAGCTCTGCAATAAACCAGGCTAAAGCCTTTGACGAAATAGTAGGAGTTGACGGTATTATAATTACAAAGCTTGACGGCACTGCAAAAGGAGGTTCAATTTTTTCAATCGCAGACGAATTAAAAATGCCGATTTATTATATAGGGGTTGGAGAAAAAGCTGAAGATTTAATGAAATTTGATGTTAAATGGTATATAAATTCAATTTTAGATGAAATATTTGGCAAAGAGTAAAATGCCAAAGTATAAATTTAGAGAGTGCATCAGATATTTATCATTGAATTCTCTTAAATCCAAATTTTGCATTAGATGTAGTGCTTGGCAGCAAATTTTTAGGTTTATAATTTTTTAGAGCACTCAATTAAAAAGCTTTAACCTTTTAAAAACATAATTAAAAGTTTTTGTAAGCTGTTTAAAATCGCTTTCTAAAATGGGTTTTTTGGCTACAAAGATATATTTTCCGGGTTTAAGTTTTTCTATAAACTGGATAAACTGGGCTTTGAGCAGCCTTTTGGCTCTGTTTCTGGCTACCGCTTTGCCCACTTTTTTGCTGGCTATAAAAGCATACTCTTTTGTTTCCGACTCTTTGTAAAAGAGCACAAACCAGTCAGAGTGCCAGCAGTAAGTAGCTTTGGAGTAGATTTTGTTAAACTCGTTTGAAGAGTTTAAACTTTTAAAATCTTTTATACGGCTAATCTTTTTCTACCTTTGCGGCGTCTTGCATTGATTACTTTTCTGCCGTTTTTTGTTTTCATTCTCGCTCTAAAGCCGTGAGTTCTTTTGCGAGGCGTATTGTGTGGTTGATATGTTCTTTTCATAGACTGTCCCTTAATGATATACTTTGATATTAATAGGGCAAAGAGCCAACCCTAAAAATGTTTGCAATACTAACTAAAAATAACTTAAAAGTAATTTATATTTAAGGAAGAAGGGCGAAGGTTGAAGGGGGAAGGGGTGGATTTTCATCTAGTTTTCATCATTCTTGATGGAAGCTTATATTTCGGTTTATTATGATTAGAGTATGCATCCCAAAGCTGGAGCTTTGGGACGAGAGGAATTTCTCCAATATACCAATAACTAGTAACCAGTCAACCAATAACCCTGGATTCCAGCTTTCGTGAAATGACGGCATTCCTCAACCCTTAGTGTTCAACCCTCAACCCTAAATTCTCAATTAATACCTACTCTCCATTCCAGGCAATTGTGGGTTTTCCGTTTTCGTCAAATTCAACAGCAGGCATCCCCATAATATTAAAGCCATTATCAACATAATGGATTTCACCGGTAACTGCGCTGCTTAAATCGCTTAATAAATACATTCCGCTGTTTCCAACCTCTTGTATTGTAACATTTTTCTTAAGCGGAGAGTGCGCTGCATTCCATTTTAACATAAAGCTAAAATCGCCTATTCCTGCCGCTGCCAATGTTTTAATAGGGCCCGCGCTGATTGCATTTACCCTTATACCCTCTTTTCCTAAATCTTCAGCAAGATAGCGCACACTCATCTCTAAAGCAGCTTTTGCAACACCCATAAGATTGTAATTAGGAATATACTTAACCCCGCCATAATAGCTTAAAGTCAATACAGAAGAGTTATTGCTCAAAATAGGCTTAAGCTTTTGAACCACCTCTATAAGAGAGTACACAGAAATATCCATAGCGATATTAAAAGCATCTTTTGAAATATTTACAAATCTGCCGCTTAATCCCTCTTTTGGAGCAAATGCAATAGAGTGGACAATAAAATCTATTTTGCCAAAATCTTTCTCTAAAGACTCTTTTAGCGCCGCTATCTCTTCCGCTTTAGTTACATCGCACGGGTAGAGCCTCTCTTCACATCCAAGCTCTTGAGCAATAGGAGCAAGCTTTTTTTGGAATTTATCATTTAAATATGTAATTGCCATCTCGGCACCTTGCTCTCTGCACGCTTTTGCAATGCCGTAAGCGATAGAGCGTTTATTTGCAATTCCTAAAACAACACCTTTTTTGCCTTTCATTAACATTACAGTAACCTTTAAAAAATTTTACGTTATTTTAACATAAATAAATATTTAAGTATATAAATATTACAAAGGTTTTTTATGAATGATGTGTTAATTCTATCCACAGGCGGAACATTTAATAAAGTTTACAACCCAAAAACCGGAAATTTAGATATAGATATCCAAAACAGTGCAGTAAAAACAGTGCAAGAGAGATGGATGAGCCAATACAGTTACGATGCCATTATCAATAAAGACTCCTTGGATTTTACAGATAAAGAGAGAGAAGAGCTTTGTGAGTATATTCGTAACACATATTATAAAAAGATAGTTATTATTCACGGTACAGACACAATGGATTTAAGCGCCAAATATCTAGCTAAACATATTACAGATAAATGCATAGTGTTTTGCGGCGCAATGGTCCCTTTTAGCATAGACCCGATAGAAGCTACCGCCAACCTCGCAATGGCGTTAGGTTATATAAAAAATGCAAAAAATGGAATTTACATCTCTATGAATGGCAATGCCGGCAGTTTTGAAAAAATAGCAAAAGATAAAAAAGCGGGAAAATTTGTCCAGATTTAAATCCAAAATTTGGATTTAACTATTTAAAAGCCTTAATATAAACCCTTTTTGGTGCAGGGTAGCCTTCTACGGTCAGGTTTGGGTTGTTGGGGTTTAAAAAGTCATTTAAGCTTTGAGACTCTATCCATTCAGTCTTGCGCTGTTCATTAAGGTCGGTTTTTTTAACTGCAAGCACCTCAACATCTTTAAAGCCGGCTCTAAAGCACCAGTTTTTAAGCGCGTTTATTGTGGGTATAAAGTAGATATTTGGAATTTTAGAGTAGCGCTCTTTTGGAGTTAAGCAGATATCTTCTTCGCCGTCAATCATAAAAGTGTCAAGTATCAGCTCTCCGCCTCTGTTTAGGGCTTTATAAAGAGATTTTAAAGAGCCTATCGGGTCGCTTCGGTGATAGAGCACCCCAAGGCAGAAAAGCGTATCGAATTTATGCTCATAATATTGGACATGTTCTACCCCCAAAAGTTCATATTTAATATCGCTTTTTACAAACCTGTTTATAAATTCAAACTGCATATAAAAAAGCGCCGAAGGGTCAAAACCGACCAGCTTTTTAGGCTGCTGTTTTAGCATTTTAAACATATAGTAGCCGTTATTGCACCCAATATCGCCGACTATTTTATCTTTTAAATCAAAATGGGGTTCGATAATTTTATATTTTATAAAACTTTGCCACTCGCTGTCTATAAAAAGATTGCCTATTTTAAAAGGACCTTTGCGCCACGGAAGCATCATTTTAGCAATTGCTTCGATTTTAGCGCCCTGCTCTGCTTGATAAGCAGGCTCGAGCTTAACCTCAATCGCATCGCCAAGGTCAACAGCTTTAACCTGCGGCTCCGGCAGAGTTTGTAAAGCCTCGTTTATGGGGGCTATATTTTTCCAGCCAAGCCATTTTGCCCGTTGGGCTCTTATTTGATTTAAATCCATTACTTAACAATATATGCTTTTTTAATTACAACCTTTTTAAGCGGTCTGTCTCCGGGTTTGCTTGTTGGAACTTTGCTGATTGCATCTACTACATCTTTGCCCTTTACAACTTTGCCAAAAATCGTATATCCGCCGTTTAGCCATGGGGTTTTTGCAACCGTAATAAAAAACTGGCTGCCGTTTGTGTTTGGACCTCTGTTTGCCATAGCCAAAAGATATGGTTTGTCAAAAACTAAATTCGGAGCATACTCATTTTTAAACTCTTTACCCCAAATAGAAGTTCCGCCCATTCCTGTGCCTGTAGGGTCGCCCCCTTGAATCATAAACCCTTTAATTACCCTGTGAAAAATAGTGCCGTTATAATAACCCTTTTGTACAAGCTTTGTAAAATTCTCAACAGCTAAAGGGGCAGCTTTTGGGAATAGCTTTAGCTCGATTTTGCCGTAATTTGTCTCTAAAACCACATTTGCATTAAGCAGGCTTATTAGCATTAAAGCTGCAAAAATAATCTTTTTCATAAAATCTCCTTGACAATTTGAGAAGAATTATAGCACAAATTTTATTGTTACACAAAGATATCTGTTTTGATTAAACCCAAACTCTGTATTAGCCAAAACTATATTGTAATAAATAGACGCAGCCGGTACATTTTTGGAAATATATTTATATTTGATTTTAACAGGAACTTACTGCTGGAAGCCAGCGTCTAATTCACATAAAACAAGCGTTTTATTACTCCTTTGCAGGCATTAATAAAAAATGCTCTTTACCCTTTTACCTTCTCCATTAATTTCAAAAACGCCTCAACAGCATAAAATGAGCCAAAGACCAGATACTCTTTATCTTTTCTAATCTCTCCGTTAAAATAGCTATGTTTAAGCCCCAGGCTCTTTAGCAGCTTTTCTATTTTTTCTAAATCTGCTGCTCTTTGGGTGTCGATTTTTATTATCTCTACCTCTTTGATTTTCGGTTTTAAAATCTGCAGGGTTTGGGTTAAATCTTTGTCGCCTAATATGTTAAAAATCAGGGTTACTTTACTCTTTAGCGCGCCGACAATAGCTTTTGCAGCCAAGGGGTTGTGCCCTACATCTATTATTACATTTGGCATTATTTTGTAAAACCTGCCAAAGAGTTCGAGGCTTTTTAAATCTTCGATATTATAATTTATTCCCAAAATATCAAGCGCTATAGCGGCATTTATTATATTTTCGGTTAAATAGCGCGCAAAGCCTTTCTCTTTTGCTATTGCTTCAATCTGTGCCCTATTTTTGCACTCTGTTTTTTCGTAAAAGTAAAGCTTGCTCCCTTTTTCTCTAGCAATTTTTTCAGCAACTTTATAAACTGTATCTTCCTGTTTTGCAATAAGCGCTTTTTTGGCTATCGCTTTTAGTTTAGCTGCTGCTATCTCTTCTAGGCTATCTCCTAAAAAGTCGCTATGGTCAAAGCCAATAGGCGTAACAACTGTTAGCTCATAATTTGCAACGCTTGTTGCGTCATACACTCCGCCAAGCCCGGCTTCGATTACCTGCAAATCCAAATTTTCAAAAAGCACAAAAGCCAAAAGAGTCTGATATTCAAAATAGCTTAACGACTCTGCAACTTCGCTGCCCAAAAGATTCCAAACCCTTTTGTGCGCCTTTTCCAAAGCCTCTTCGCTTGCATTTTTGCCGTTAATCCAAAAGCGCTCTTTAAAATCCAAAATGTGCGGCGAACTAAAATGCCCCACCCTCAAACCGCTTTTGCTTGCAAGGTGCGCAATTGTGCGCCCGGTGCTTCCTTTGCCGTTTGTGCCAATTATCTGCACCCGCTTTGGGTGTTTGATTTTTTGCTTTATTAATTCGTAAGCTTTAACTATGCGAGTCGGGTCAAACTCTTTATAGTAAATCGGTTTAGTATCCAGAAACTTCGCTAGGGGTGCTATCATAACTATCCGGCATTACAAGTTTCATAGGCTCTTCTTGGGTATCTACAACTTTAATATTTATTACATCAGAATTTTGACTATCGGTATCCGAAATATCGCTGTTTGAAGTATCTGTACCCTCAGATAAAGATAAACCGCTGCTTCCCTGCTCTAAAGAGCTGCTCTCTGTATCCGTATAGCTGCTTTGATTGTTTTGAGCATCTGTGCTGCTGCCGTTTTGCTGTTGATTGTTTTGGCTATCTTCCTCTGGATGTTCTTTTGCCATTTTTTGCCCGCGCTGAATTACCGCGTAAACATACTCATCAAGCGCTTTTTTAATCGCAACTTTTGCCGCTTTCTCTTTTGCAGATTCGCTGATTGAAGATGTTGCTTTAACCGGCACATATTCGCTAGAAACTATATTCTTGCTCCAAAAGCCGTATTTATCTTGCGTTGCAAATTTAATTGCTGCATTTATACTGTATCTGATTACATTACCTTTGTCATCTTTATTTGTAGGTGTAGTGTTAATAGTGTAAACATTTACTATAATATAGTTTTTAGCTTTGTTAACATCTTTTGTAGTGCTCAAATTCAGCCTGTTTGTTGCCATTTTTGTAATTTCATCCTGCAGATACTCGCCGGTATCAGGGTCTTCAGGGTCTATTTTTACATGCACTAAAACAGGCTCTTTAAAAATCGATTTAGAGTATTTTACCGTAGGCTCATAGCCGCCGCATCCAATTAACACCAAACTAAACAAAAATGCAAGCAGAAATCTCATAACTCCCCCTAAATTGCTACAAAATTTACCAGCTTATTTGGCACAAAAATCTCTTTTTTTATCTCTTTGCCCTCAAGCCATTTAGCAACCGCCTCTTTTGCAGCGGCTATAATTTCATCTTTGCTTAAATTTGCATCTACAGCAATTTCGGCTCTTTTTTTCCCGCTTATAGTTACTGCATAAGTTACGGTTGATTTAACAAAAACCTCTTCTTTAAGCTCTATTTTACCCTCTAAATTCTTAAGATTAAATAACTCTTGGCTCATCTCATAAGCAATATGCGGAACAATTGGTTCTAAAAGGTGCAAAATTATGTAAATTCCCTCGCTCCAAACCTCTGCATTATTTTGCTTATCAAGAGAATTTAGCGCCTCCATACAGGCAGCAATCAGGGTATTGAAAGCAAATGTCTTTTCGTAAACCTCAACACCTTTTTTCAGTGCTTCGTAAACTTTTGCGCGCGCTTCCTGCTCTTTTTGGTTAAGCGATTTGTGCTCAATTTCGGGCAAGCTTTTGTGTGTAACTTTATCTTTTT
>JALVXO010000031.1 GCA_027022775.1 Campylobacteraceae bacterium | reverse complement strand
AATCTGCCATTCATATAGTTGGCAATCATCGAATCGTAAGCTGCAGTGTGCTCGAAAGCTTTTATCATTAAATCTCTTCTAAATTCAAAGCTGTCCTGCCCGCTTTTGAGAGCTTCTAAAACCTTGCTGTAATCGTTAACATCTGTTACAATTAAAACATCGTTAAAGTTTTTAGCTGCCGAGCGAACCATCGTAGGACCGCCTATATCGATATTTTCGATAATCTCTTCGAAATCATCAGTTCTCTCAATAGTCTCTTTAAACGGATAAAGATTAACGCAAACCAAATCTATACCCTCAATTCCAAGCTCTTTTGCCTGCGCAATATGGCTTTGATTGTCTCTTCTGTGCAAAATCCCGCCGTGAACATAAGGGTTTAAAGTTTTAACACGCCCGTCAAAACACTCCGGAAATTTGGTGATTTTATCTATCTCTATAACATTAACCCCGGCATCTTTAAGTTTTTTATATGTGCCGCCTGTAGAGATAATCTCAAACCCAAGCTCCTCTAACCCCTTTGCAAACTCAACTATACCGCTTTTATTGCTAACACTTAAGAGCGCTCTCATTAAAAACCTTCCTTAAAATAAAATAATCGCAATTATATCTAATCTCTCTTTAGTTGTAAGCAGGATATTTAAAAATGAAAGACGCAGAAATAAAAATCATATCTCATCTTTATAATCCAATCTTTTTTGCAGCGATTTATAAACAGCACTGTTTTCACGCTTGCCAACAGCTAAAATTACAATTATAACTTTATCTGCTCTAACCTCATAAGCTAGCCTATAGCCTGAACTTCTTAATTTAATTTTATAAATATTTTCGTAGCCGCTTAACTTGTCAGCAGGCACAATTGGATTTTGCAAGCGCTCTTTTAGCTTTTTTTTAAACTGCTCTTTAATAGAAGAGTTTAATTTATCCCACTCTTTTTTTGCTTTTTTAACAAAAAAAAGTTTATAACTCATCTAAAGATACCTCTAGCAAATCGCTATCTTTATAATTCAACCTCTCTTTTACCTCTTTGGCTAAATAGTATTCATCAATTATTTCTATCATTTTTTCATACAGTTCGCTTGGAACAAGATAAGCAGAAGGTTTATTATGATTTAAAATAGCTACACTTTCACCCTTTGCATTTTCTATAACAGAAGAGGGGCTTTTTTTCAATTCTGAAATGCTAACCGTATAATTAGCTAATATTCGTGTCATTTTATATACCCTTTTTAGTATATTATTTAGTGCTATTATAATCTGTTATTTCTTTTTTGTCAAGCTGTAAACAGTATTAGGAGTTATACTTCTTGATTTTTAATAAAAATACGGAACTGTGGTTCCTAATATTATCTCTTTTTTGTATAATAACACAACTACACTATAAAGGTGCAAAATGATAATTATTCCAGCCCGTTTGGCTTCTAGCAGGTTTCCTAATAAGGTTTTGGCAGATATTGGCGGGGTGCCGATGGTTATTAGAACAGCAAAAGCTGTTGAGAATTTAGACAGCGTAGTTATTGCAACCGATTCTAAAGAGGTTATAAATGCTGCAAAAGATTATGGTATAGAGGCGGTTTTAACAAGCAGCAGCTGCAAATCCGGCACTGATAGAATTTATGAAGCGGCTCAAAAGTTAAATTTAGGCAAAAATGAAATTATTATAAATGTCCAAGCAGACGAGCCGTTTATCGAAGAAGATGTTATTGAAAAAATGTTGCAGCTAACAAAAGAGTATGCTAGCAACCCCGAGGTTATTGCAACAACTTGCTACAAACTTGTAGATTCTATTGCAGCAGACGACCCGAATTTGGTAAAAGTGGTAACCGATTTAAACGGCTTTGCCCTCTACTTTTCGCGCTCTAAAATCCCGTTTTCAAGAGAAGGCAGCTTAAAAAATTACAAAGCCCATCTGGGACTTTACGGCTTTACAATGGAAAAGCTTGAAAAATTTTGCACAATGCAAAGCGGCATTTTAGAAGATATAGAAAAACTTGAACAGTTAAGAATACTGGATAACGGCTACAAAATAGCCCTTGCAGAAGTTAAAAGCCACAGCTTCGGCATTGATACAAAAGAGGATTTAGAAAAAGCTCTTAAGATGCATATATTATAAACCTAAATATTTAAGTTTTTTTGGATAAATAAAAAATTTTAACTTCCTTTTACTCTGGAAACTCTCTTGCCACTCTTTGGTTTTAAACTCTATTAATGCAACTGCAGAGGTTGGGAATTTTTCTATATTAAATCCTAGCTCTTCCATAAACTCTTCACAAGTTGGGTTGTGGGCGGTTATTAAAACAGAATCTGCACTTTTGGGCAAATTTTTTATAGCATCTTTTAACTCACCTGTTCCGCAAAGATAAAGCGACTCTTTGGTTTTAATATTATCCACATCATACCTGCATATTGACGATACAATTACTGCAGTCAATTCTGCCCTTTTTGCCGCGCTGCTAAACACTAAATCAAAAACCGCCCCTTTGCTCTTTAAAACTTTTCCCATTAAAATAGCATCATTAAACCCGCGCTTATTTAAACCCCTTTCAAAATCTCCCAGACTCACATCCGACCAGTCAGATTTGCTATGGCGCATAAGGTATAGTTTTTTCATTGCTAAATGCCTTAATTATTTATTGTTTCAAAGCGCTAGTCTCACTGGTTACGAAGCTCCAGCTTCGTAACTCAATACTTTAATATGCATCCCAAAGCCGTAGCTTTGGGACGAGGGAAAAAAATTTAAGATTTTTTGGAAGTGAGACTTTAGTCTCACAAAATGTTACCAATAAATGGTAATAAAAGGATGAGGCTAAAGCCTCATTTCCGTTGTTTTCTAGGTTTTTTCACAGTATCCAGAGCCTTGGAATGAGAAGAAAAATTTTCATCGCAGTCATTCCAAGTGTTGCAAATAATCTCGATAGAACGGCAATAAAGAGATTCTTCGCAACGCTTGGAATGACAGGAATCTTAAAACATCACTCCTCAACCCTCAATCTTCAAACCTTATACCAATTGTTCGGCACAGCCGCACCTACATTCGGAAAACGGAAAGCAGAAAACAAAATTATCCATTATCCATTGTCAATTATCCATTATTGTTGGCTTGCGCTATCAGCACGCCTTCTAGAAGTTTATCTATATCGCCGTCCAGTATCGCTTCTACATTGGTAAAAGCTTGGTTTGAGCGGTTGTCTTTTACCTGTTGATACGGTTGCAGAACATACGAGCGGATTTGGTGTCCCCAGCCGATTTCGCTTTTTTCTACGCCGTCAAGTTCAGCCTGTTTTTTTGCCATTTCATACTCATACAGGCGCGATTTTAGCATTTTCATTGCAGCGGCTTTGTTTTTGTGCTGGCTTCTATCGTTCTGGCACTGCACAACAATGCCTGTTGGAATATGGGTAATTCTGATTGCGCTTTCGGTTTTGTTAACATGCTGCCCGCCTGCGCCGCTTGCGCGGTATGTATCGATTCTTATATCTTTATCTTCAATCTCTATATCGATATCGTCATCAATTTCAGGCGAAACCATAACCGAGCTAAAAGAGGTGTGGCGCTTTGCATTTGCATCAAACGGCGAAATTCTAACAAGCCTGTGTATTCCGTTTTCTACCTTCAGATACCCATAAGCGTTTTCGCCTTTTATGATGAAACTGACATCTTTAATTCCCGCCTCTTCACCGGGCTGGTAATCGAGCACTTCCACCTTAAAGCCGTGCCGCTCCGCCCAGCGCAGATACATTCTATAAAGCATGCTCGCCCAATCCTGGCTCTCTGTTCCGCCGGCTCCTGGGTGTATGGATACAATCGCATTTGCACTGTCGTGCTCGCCGTTTAGCATTATTTGGATTTCAAGCTTTTGGATATGCTCTTTTAAATTTTGCGCATCTTCATAAAGCATCTCCAGCGTCTCTTCGTCATTTTCGGCTTTGGCAAGCTCGAAATACTCAGCAGCATCATCCAGCGCATCTTTTGCTTCGTTGTAAACCCCTAAAACGCGCTCAAGCTTGGTTTTCTCTTGCGAAATTTTAGCCGCATTTTTTGCGTCATTCCAAAAGTCGGGGTTTTGCTGCATCTGCTCAATCTCTTCAAGACGGCTTTTAATTTCATCCGGTTTAGTTATATTTGTAATATTTTCCATCTTCTTTTTTAAAGTTTTAAGCAGTTCGCCATACTCATAAGCATCCATAAATTTATCCTAAATTATTTTTTTGATATGATTGTATCAAAATTTTGCCAAAAGG
>JALVXO010000030.1 GCA_027022775.1 Campylobacteraceae bacterium | reverse complement strand
TAATATATCAAAATAAATAGATATATAATGCAACTTAAGTAGCTAAAATAAAGAAATTATGCAGGGAGAGGAGCAGAAAAAGTGCAAAGGGCAGTAAGCCCTTTAATTATTTAGAAGCGTTAGCATCGGTAGCGTTAGCATCAGTAGCATTTGTATCAGTTGCGTTTGCTTCTACCTTTGCTTTAGTGTCATTTCCTTCTGCGCTTAAAGTTGTTGCACCAAAAGTCAGCATTGCAATAGCAGCTAGTAAAAGACCCAATTTTTTCATAATTCCTCCTGATGTTTTTTATAAAAGAAATATTACACTTTTTTTTCTTAAAAAAATATAATTTTTAATATTTTTTACATCTTTTTTAAAAATTATCTTAAAGCAAAAGCGGCATTAATATTAAAAATCTATTTAAATAATGTTTATTTTATGTTAAATATTATCTAAAATTATAGTAAACAGCAGCCTATTGCTTTTACCTTAATACGGAGTAGCATCAATAAAGCCGTGGGCTTGGCGTTCTATTACTTCTACGACGCCGGCTTGCACATAGCTTAAATTATCTATAAAATCTTTCTTTTTCCACCCCATTGTCTGCATTGTGTTAAGGCAGCCTATAAACTCTACATCGTATTCCATCAGCGATTTTATGCGGCTTAATACATGTTTATCGTAATCTTTTTTTAATACCCTCATTCCAGGGCCATAAGCTATTACGACTACTTTTAAAGCGCCGTCGGGATACTCTTTTAAAATATTGTAAATTGTGCCCAGCAGATGGTTTGCGTAGTGAACATCTTTGCGATTTAACTTCATAATTATTTTTCTTGGATTGTCAAAAGTGGGCTTTGGGTCTTTAAAGTTGTATTTCCCAAACAGCAGCGGCGTAAGCAGCAACAAAAGAAAAAGCCGTCTCATTTTATTCCTTCTAGGATTTATGCCGCAGAAAAGCTTTTTGCCAAAAGCATTACCTCATCATTGGCTTTTACTTTTCCGCTTTTTACTATTTTACAATAAATTCCCCTATGGTTTAGTATAAGTTTAGGTAAAGTTTTATCATATTTTGTTAAATGTTTACATAGGGTACAGCACTGGGTTATCTCTACTGTGGCGCCGCCTATTTGCAAAATAGAGCCGATTTCCAGCTCATGAGGGTCAAAATCCAGCAAAATATTTTCGCCCAGTGCGCACTCTGGCAGGATGATGCCTTTCTCTTTTGCCATGCTGTAAGGCTTTGTTCCGATAATCATTACCGTTTTTTCCAAATCTTTGCCGGCAAATTTATCATCAGAAATTCCATGCCCGCTTTTTAATTCGATATAATCTTTTTTATCTCTTACTCCGCTTGTTCCTTCAGGAGCGATATAAACTTGCAGCACTTTCCCTATTCTCATTTTTTAACTCCGTTTAATCCCTTTAAAAATTCATCTTTTTTTATATATCCAAATGCTTGCGCTTTAATGCTCTCATTAGCATCTATTACAAAAAAAGCAGGTGTAAGCCCTTTATTGTCCAACTCAAACGGCAGGTAGTAACTGTCAATATCCACCTCTTTTACCAAAAAGTTTTTTTGCAAAAACTCTTTAACTTCACTGTTTGAGAGCACCTCCTCTTTCATCTTTTTGCAGTATGCGCAGCTTTTTGATGTAGCGATTATTAAAATATTTTTGCCCGTTTTTTGAGCTTTTTCCAAAAGGGCATCGCCGTCAAACTCTTTTTTTTCTTTTAAAGCTTTTTTGCTGCTTTTTGGCGGTTTGTAATCTATAAAAAAGTCAGCCAGCGCCTCTATCTCTTCTTTGCTGACTTTCCCCTTTAAAGAGCTTTTTTTATCAAAATATTTCAACATTTCACTATCACACAGAGAGTTTTCCCTGTTTGGATTGTAAAGATACTCTGTTAAAAAATCTGTCACTTCATCTTTTAAAAAATCCCTATCTTCGCCCAAAAGCCGCTTTGGCCCCCTAAGCATTGCCCATGCCATCATATTTACCGACGGGGCTTTAAGGTGTAAAACGGTATTTTTTTTAATTAAATTTTCTTTTATCTTATCCACCGGAATATAGATTTTGTGGCAGTTTGCACACTTTTTTTTAAAAATTTGCGCCCCATCTTTTGCATTCAAAATGGCAGATAAGATAAAAGAAAAAATCAAAATGCGGCAAAAGCCGCTTTTGAAAATATTTAGCATTGTACAATACCCTTATTGTTTTTAATTCCGACAATTTCAGGAGTATCAACTTTAAGCTTTTTAATATGCTTAACATTTTTAAGGTATGTCTCAACAGTTTCCCAAATCGGTTCGCCTGGAGCTTTAGAGTTAACTGTTGACCAACCTGCAACTTTATACTTTTTATTTGGGTCTATCGGTTTGCCGTCAAGCGTTCTAATGTTGCTGATTCTTTTGCCGATTTTTTGCGTAGGGTCGATTGTGTAAGAGAGCCCTCCGGTTCTTACCATATCGCCGCCTTGCTGATAGAATGGGTCGGCATTAAAGAGGTTGTCTGCAACATCCTCTAAAATATCTTTAATATTTTTACCCTTAATCTCTCTTACATAAGTTTCCGGGTATGTCATCGCAGTTTGCGTTGCCAAATCTTCAAATGTTATTTTATCGCCGGCCATTACTGTTGTTCCCCATCTAAATCCAGGAGAGAGTGAAATATCAGCCCCTTTTACGTGGCGCAGAGCATCACAAATAATCTGGTCGAAGCTTCCGTTAAAGTTTCCGCGTCTAAACAGAGTCACATCTGTTGTAGCAACAACGCGCTCCAAATCTTTAATGTAAGGTTTTCTAACCTTTTCGATATACGCTTTCATCTCTTTATCTTCTGGCACAAGGTCGCTAAATACCGGAAGAAGAGTAAATTTAAAATCTTTAACTTTGCCGTTTTGGATATCTAAATCCAATACATTGATAAATTTGCCGTTGCTTCCTGCGTTGCAGACATAAGTTACGCCGCCTTTATTTTTAACAGGCACCGCTTCTGGCACGCCATCATGCGTGTGTCCGCCCATAATAAAGTCGATTCCGCTGACAACTTGCGCCATTTTTTTATCAACATCATAACCGTTGTGTGATACAACAATAATGGCATCTGGTTTCTCTTTTTTCTTAATATTGTTAACCAGTGTCTGCATCTCATCGGCTTTAATTCCAAATGTCCAGTCTGGAATAAACCGTTTAGGGTTTGCAATGGTTGTATAAGGGAATGCCTGCCCAATAACAGCAACTCTGGCTTTTCCAAGCTTTTTAATTACATAAGGTTTAAAGGCTCTTCCGCTGTCTTCATCATAAACTGGAACATTCCCCTCCATTAGGGCATCCTCTTTTACAAACACATTTTGCGCCACGAAATCGGCTTTAAGCTCTTTAATGTTCTCTAAAACCTCTTTCTCTTTATAGGTAAACTCCCAGTGGCCGGTGCACACATCAACGCCTAGCAGGTTAAGCGCGCCCACCATATCTTTTCCGCGGGTTTGAAGCGCCGTCCAGCTCCCTTGCCAGGTATCGCCGCCATCAAGGAAAAGAGTTTTTTCTTTTCCAAATTCGCCGCGCAAAGAGTCAACTATGGTTTTTATATGTGCAAAACCGCCCATTCTGCCCATTACTTCGGCATTTTTTTCAAAATTTACACATGTAAAAGCGTAAGTTAATCTGTCATTGTTTTTAATATTGTAGTGCTCTAAAAAATATTTGCCTACAATATGAGGAGGAACATTTTTATTTCCAAAAAGCCCTATATTTACACTCGGTTCTCTAAAATAAACCGGCATCAGCTGGGCATGCGAATCGGTCATGTGCAAAATTCTGACATTCCCGAAAGGTTTTAATTTATAGTAATCTTTAGGGTTTCCATTTGGAGACAATCTCATATGAGAATTGGCAAAAATAGGCGTTGCAGAAAGTGACGCCATTATATACATAAATTCTCTTCTGCCTATACTGCTCATTCTTTATCCTTTAATTATAGCCCGGAATTTCCATAGTCCAGGTTTTTTCTGCCTCTTTAACCTGTGCAAGAGCACGGACTGCAAAAGTGCAAGCTCTCCAGGCGGCATAATCCAAAGGGAATTTTTTTGTTTTCTCTTCACCTTTAACTTTATATTTAATCTCTACCTCTTTTTTCTTCGCTTTTATCGCCTTATCGGTATATTCAATATAAGCTCTGTTAGAGATTCCAAGGCGTGTAAATTCAACACCCAGTTTTACCGCCTCGGGGTTAAACTTTTTTGCAACTTCCAAAACTTTTGCAGCCCCATTTGCTTTTACATCGCAAACCTTTT
>JALVXO010000029.1 GCA_027022775.1 Campylobacteraceae bacterium | reverse complement strand
TTTGATGTTTTAACCTTTACGGTGGGCTCTGGCGATTTGGAATACCGCGATGCGGCAATTCAGACTATGGAGGCAATTAGAGAGCTTCGCAAGCGCCATCCGGAAGTTGGCACAACGCTTGGACTCTCTAATATATCTTTTGGGCTGCAGCCGCACGCAAGACGCTACCTAAATTCGGTATTTTTGCACCACTGCGTCGAAGCGGGGCTAACAAGCGTAATTATTAATGTTAAGCATATTATCCCTATGGATAAAATAAGCGAAGAAGACCGAAAAATGTGCGAAGAGTTGCTCTTTTACCCGGATGATAATTCGCTTTTTAAGTTTATAGAGCACTTCTCCGATAAAAAGGTTGAAGATACCGGAGCAGATGAGGCTTTCGAAGCGCTGCCGACCGAAGAGAAGATTAAAAAGCTTTTAATGGATGGCGATAAAGAGCGGATGATTCCGCTTGTAGAAAAAGCGCGCCACGAAATTTCGCCAGACCGCATTGTTAACGAAATTTTAATCGATGCCATGAAGGTTGTGGGCGAACTTTTTGGCGAAGGGAAAATGCAGCTGCCGTTTGTTTTGCAATCTGCCGAAACTATGAAAGCAACGGTTGATTATTTAAACCCTTATCTGACAAAAAAAGAGAAAGCCTCCGACACTACACTGGTGCTTGGAACCGTAAAAGGGGATGTGCATGATGTGGGCAAAAACCTGGTAGATATTATACTTACAAATAACGGGTTTAAAGTTGTAAATGTTGGGATAAAAACAGAATTGGAAACCTTTATTGATGCTTACAAAAAGCACAATGCCGATGCTATCGGAATGAGCGGACTGCTTGTTAAATCCACCGCGATTATGAAAGAGAATCTAGAGAGTATGGCGCAAATGGGGCTTGATATCCCAGTGCTGCTTGGAGGTGCGGCACTGACGCGCAGCTTTGTGGATGAGTTTTGCCGTCCAATTTATAAGGGACCGATTTTTTACTGCCGCGACGCATTTGATGGGGTTATTGCAATGAGCCGCATAGAAGAGTGGCTCAAAGATAAACAGAGCAACCCAAACGCCGTGCTTGATACAAAACTTGGCAACGATGGCGCCCAAACAGTAAAAAAAGAGAGCAAAGAGGCGTTTATTCCGCCGTTTGAGCAGATTAAAATGCCAAGCCGCGTGCCAATCCCAACCCCGCCTTTTTGGGGCAGACGGGTTTTGCAAAAGGGCGATTTGGATATAAACACCGTTTTTGAGTGGGTTAATAAAAAGTCTGTTATTAAGATGCACTGGGGATATAAGCGCGGCAAAATGGACAGAGCCGAATATGAAAAACTGCTCCAGGAAAAAGTTTATCCAGAATATGAGCGCATAAAACAAGAGATTATCGATAAAGATTTATTTGAGCCGACAATAATTTATGGCTACTACCCGTGCCGCAGCAATGACCAAGAGCTCTATCTCTTTGATGAAAACGAAGGGTGGAATATCGATAAAAACGCTTCAAGAGAGCCGTTTGATGAGGTTAAAAATAGAGCAATTGCCAAATTTAGCTTCCCGCGCCAGCGCCGCAAACCACACCGCGCGCTTTCAGACTTTTTCAGGCATGAACGGCACGATGTTATCGCGCTAACCTGTGTAAGCGCAGGGCCAAAATTTTCAGAGTATGAAAAAGAGCTTTACGATGCCGGCAAATATGTGGAATATAACCTAATCCACGGCTTTTCTGTAGAGCTGGCTGAAGCTTTGGCAGAAGTTGTGCATAAGCAGATAAGAATGGATTTAAATATTTTACGCGAAGATGAGGGCGCAACACTGCGCGATGTCAGAATGCGCCGTTACCAGGGAGCGCGTTACTCTTTTGGCTACCCAGCCTGCCCCGACCTGGAGCAGAGCCGCGAACTTTTCGATATACTTAAACCTGAAGAGTTTGGCATAACCTTAAGCGAAACTTACCAAATCCACCCCGAACAGAGCACCACCGCCCTGGTAGTCCACCATAAAGAGGCTACATATTATGCGGTGTAGTAATAAAAGCAATATAAACGTTGTAAAATATAAAAGGTAGGAAAATAAAGCTTTTTCCGGCTTGAACAAACAGATTTAGTAAAAAAATAACTGTTTTGATTTTTGTGTTGTATAATATAGCAAGTTAAAAAAATGATTTTTATCCAAGTTTTACTTTTAAAAAACTTCTATTTTTTAATATCAACCCTTCCCTTTTTAATAAAATTAAGGTAAAATATAGGCAATTTTTTAGAGGGGTTGAAATGAGAGTTAAATATGGTTTAATTGCAGGAGTCGGCGCAGCTTTTTTGATTTCGGGCTGTGCGGTTGGTAATTTGGGGTCTAACTGGAGCGATGAGCAGAGAGAAGAGTTTTTAAATATTCTTCAAACCGATAAATATTCATCTGTGTGCGATTTGCATCCGTTAATTGCACAGTATAAAAAGACAAAAGATGACAAAATTTTAAGCAAACTGCTTGTAAGTTATGCTGAAAACCTGGCAAACAGCTGTATAGACCAGGGGGCATTCAAAGCTGCTTTGAGTGCAAAAGAGGCGCAGGGGATTAAAACCCATTATGAGTTTTATAATGAAGATGTAAGCACATCCACTATAGATACGCAGCTTAAAGCAGGTAAAAAAATAGATGAAATTCTGCAGCCTTATGTTCCGCAAATGCCGCAGTTTTTTAAGCTTATAGAGGCTTACAACAGTGCGGTTTCGCCGGTACAAAAGTATAAAATAAAGCTCAATATCGAAAGGGTTAAACTGCTTAAGCCTACCGATTGGGATACATATATAATGGTAAATGTGCCGGAGTATAAATTTAGGTTTTTTGAAAACCGCCAAAAGGTTATGGAGTTTAAAGTTGTGGTTGGGCGTCCGACATGGCAGACCCCTATATTTAGCAGCACTATGAAATATATCACTGTGCATCCGACATGGAATGTTCCTGATAATATTGCAAGAAAAGAGGAGATTCCTAAAATTATTAAAGACCCAAGCTATTTAAGACGCCACAATATGGTGGTAAAAAGAGATTATGCACCAGATTCTCCTACGGTTGACCCATCCAAAATCAATTGGCGTGAATACTTAAAACCTGAGTGGGCAAACAGAGAGCTACCTTATAAAATTATTGAAAAGTCATCTTCGCACAATGCTCTGGGGCAGGTTAAATTTATGTTCCCTAACCGTTTTTCGGTATATATGCACGATACAAATATGAAAAAGCTTTTTGCTTATCCTCAAAGAGCTTATAGCCACGGCTGTATAAGACTCGAAAAGCCGCTGCGACTGCTGGCAAAGCTGGCAAGCGGCTATACAAAACAGCGGTTTGAAGAGGTAGGGCAAATTTTAAAAGCCAAAAAAACCAAATATGTAAATCTGCAAAGATATATCCCAGTGCATATTGTTTACTTGACAGCTTATGTTGATAACGGTATGGTAAATTTCTTTAATGATGTTTACGGTTTTGATAGAATTACAAAATTACGAGTTCCAACCACTATGGTAGATACTGCAGAATAGGCGTATAATGGCAATTTGCGATATTGAGTATAAAGGCAAGAGATTTGAACTCTCTTATGCGGTAAAAAATCCGTCGGCTAAAGAGGCAATACTTATTCTGCACGGCTGGGGAAGCAATAAAGAGATAATGCAGCAAGCTTTCGGGCGCTATTTGGGCGGGTTTAAGCATATTTACCTCGATATGCCGGGGTTTGGCTCTTCGCCAAATGAAGATACAGTGCTGACAACGCACGATTATGCAGAAATTGTAAAACTTTTTTTACAGGCGATAAATGCCGAAGTTTCGGTTGTAGCAGGGCACTCTTTTGGCGGAAAGGTTGCAACGCTTTTAAACCCTAAATGTCTTGTGTTGCTCTCAAGTGCCGGCATTTTGGTGCCAAAACCTCTGAAAATAAGGCTTAAAATTGCAATTTTTAAAGCTCTTAAACCGTTTGGAATAGCCAAATTGCGAAAGCTTTTTGTATCTGCAGATGCAAAAGAGATGAATCAGGCTATGTATGAGACTTTTAAAAATGTTGTAGATGAGCTGTTTGAAGAGAATTTTGCCAACTACAAAGGCAAAGCGCTGCTCTTTTGGGGCAAAGAAGACACCGCCACGCCGCTTTGGACGGGTGAAAAGATAGAAAAACTGATAGATAACAGCAAACTATATCCGTTAAACGGCGACCACTACTTCTTTTTACAAAACGCTCCGTTTATTTCGCAAGAGATAGAAAAAAACTGCAAGGATACTAATGATTTGGGTTAATGCAATTACATATTTTATATTCGTAGGACTGCTTGGTTACTACTTTATAACCACCGCACAATGGTATAGCTATAAACTAAACAGGGTTATTTTTCACCACACAAAGCCTTTTTGGAATATCGCTTACTTTTTGGTTCCGTTTGCAGCGTATGAATCTTTAAGTT
>JALVXO010000028.1 GCA_027022775.1 Campylobacteraceae bacterium | reverse complement strand
TGACATTAAAAACACAAATCTTGATTTGGGTGAAACAGAAGCTATCGCTTTAGCTTTAGAGTTAAATTTAAGATTACTGATAGATGAAAAAACCGGACGAAAAATAGCTAAAGATAAAGGAGTTAAAATTATTGGATTACTCGGCATTTTGGAGGCTAATTTTCGATTGAAATTAATATCGTATAAAGAGTTGCTGTTTATTTTGGATGATTTTAAAAGAGTTGGATACCGTTTGAGCTTTAAATTAGAAAAAGATTTTTTAGAGAGTTTAGAATAACTAAATTTGCACTTACTCAAAAACCAACCCCAAAGCTTCTTTACATTTTTTAAACTCTTTATCATCTATTGTTCCAATTTTTTTAACAAGCCTTATTTCTGAAACAGAACGGACTTGAAACAGGTCTATGGCTGATGTTTTGGTTAAATTATTTCTGCTGTTTGGTGTCAGTTTTACCATCCATGGAACTTCTTCGTATTGAGGTTTAAAATCTGTAACAGGAGCGATTATTTTAAGAGGGAGTTTGCCAATAAGGTTGCTGTTTAAAATTATGCAGGGTCTTGTTTTTTTAATTTCTGCACCAACTGTTGGTCTAAATTTACCAGCCAAATCTCTTTTTGCTTCATATAAAATCTTCCCCGTCAAGAGCAGTAAATGCGGTAAGCTCACTATTGCTTTTATACTCATTTTGCATTATATCAACAGCATTTTGCAACTTGGCTTTTTTCCTCTCTTCTAAAAATTTTTCTATAGCCATTTTAATTATCTCGGTTTTTGAATAACCCAGTTCTTTTTTAGAAGAATCCAATTCGTCATTAATGTATTTAGGAAGTGTAATTGTGATTCTGCTATTTTGGGAATTGGTCATAATTTCATTCCTTATAAAAATTATATCAAAAATTGATGCTTATATTATACATCAAAATTTGGTGAATGTCAAATAGTTAATATTACAATAAATTACCCTGCAAGCTTATTAACTCTTTATAATCCCCTAAATCGGCTTTTTTGAGAGCATTGATATATTTATCTCTATGGATGTTTTCTTTAGAAAGTAAATTCTCATTCCATTTTGTCGGCTGTAAGCCGTTTTGTTTTAAGTAAATATTTGCCAGCATTCTGCTCCATCTGCCGTTTCCATTTAAAAAAGGGTGGATTTGCACTGCTCTATGGTATATTCTTGAAGCTATTTCTATAATGTCAAAACTTTTATTTTGCTCCCAAAATTCCAAATCATCTACTAATTTTTTAAGCTCTGTGCTTACCATGTAAGCTTTCACACCGATGCTTAACTCAGTTTTTCTAAGCTTACCTGCCCACTCCCACACATCGCCAAACATTTCATAATGAAGCTGCAAAAGCCACTCAAAAGTAAAAGGAGCTGTTTTCTTACTAGGCATGGATGAAAGATACTTTAATGCCGCTTTGGTAATATTTTTTGCTTCATAAAAGTATATCTCTTCTAATGTATAAATCCTGGAAGTATCGAGTTTTAAGCCGGATATGTCATCAATCGGCGTTGCATCTGCAATTTTTGTGCTGTTTTTCATCAATTAGTCCACAAATGTTTTTTATATTTACCGGTTAAAAACTGCTCTTGGGTATCTTTTATTAAAAGTTCAAGTTTTCTACTGTCTAACCCCTGCTTTTCTAAAGAAGAGGTATCTTGCACTAGTGAAACTATAAAAAGAGCTTTTTCTCTTGCTCTTTCTTTTTTTAAAGTTTCTATATCCTTAATTTCATTACCTGCAAAATCTAACCCTAAAACATTTGTAATTTTTTCAAAAGTGCTTAATTTAACATCATCGCCGGCAAAAAACCTAGCTACCGTTCTATTACCTAATTTTGTCAATTTTGCTATATTATCGATTGTTAATCCTAATGACTCTTTTCTTTTTTTTATTTTTTTCAATAAATCCATTCTATTCATTGCAACACCTTCTAAAACTTTTAATTATTATGCCATAAGTGGCATAATAAGTCAAGCTTTACCATAAAAGTTATATTTTTTTAAAATATTGGTTAAAATTTGGAATTTTACTTGGAAATATTTGGAGTTTTAGGGGTAGTTTTAGGGGTCTGGTGATAATGATAACGTATATTTAAAAACCAGGATTAAAATATTAAATATTTAATTTTAGCTAACAACAATGAACACCCATTTAAATGAAAATGGTGATTTTGCCGGGGATATATTTAACCCAAATTTTGCATTAGAAGGTGCATCAGATGTGTTGGTGCTTAGCAGCAGGGGTGCAGAAGAAAAACGCAGGCGCACCCGGAGGATGAGAAGCGTTAAGCAAAGGCAAACTGCTTTGCCTTTGTAGCTTCGAAACCGGAGCGTTGTGAGCGAAGCGAACCGCGAAGGCAAAAGCGTTAAGCAAAGGCAAACTGCTTTGCCTTTGTAGCTTCGAAACCGCAGCGTCTTAAGCGAAGCGAACCGCGAAGGCAAAAGCGTTAAGCAAAGGCAAACTGCAGGGATGCTATGCAAGTATGCATAAACGCTTACTAGCTCACAGCTAAAAAGTTAAAGCAGTTTAACTTTTTTTAACGCTGCTGCCGTTTGTAGCTTTGAAACCGCAGCGTCCTAAGCAAAGCAAACCGCGAAGGAAAAGGCTTTACTTTAGCGCCCGTGCTGCCAATGACCAATGCAGATGGTGTATCGCTATAACATAAAATTTTTTTGCTAAAATTATAAAGCTTTCGTTCAATTTATAGTTTTTCAGAGAAATAGCCTTTTAAAGGAACAGAATGAAAAAATTTGCAATTTTCGGCAATCCTGTTGAACACTCCAAATCGCCAGATATGCATAACAGTGCTTTTAAAGCTGTAGGGTTTGACGGGGAGTATTTTAAGATACTTTTGGAAAATGGCGACAAACTTAAAGAAGAGTTTTTTGCAAACGGTTTAAGCGGGGCTAACATTACAGTTCCGCACAAAGAGGCTGCATACAGAGCCAGCGACTATTTGGATGAATTTGCAAAAAGCGTAAGAGCGGTTAACACTTTGGTGTTTAAAGAGGGAAAACTTTACGGTTACAATACCGATGCCCCGGGCTTTTTAAAATCGATTGAAAAGTTTAAAGATATAAAAACTATTTTGCTTTTAGGGGCGGGCGGAACAGCCCAGGCAACTGCCCCGATTTTAAAAAAAGCAGGCTACAGCGTGGCAATTTTAAACCGAAGCGCCCCAAGACTGGAGAAATTTAAAGAGCAGGGGTTTCAAACTTACACATTTGAGACTTTAATAGATGAAAAGTTTGACTTAATAGTAAATATGACTAGCGCAGGACTAAAAGATAAAAACCTTCCCGCTCCAAAAGATTTGTTAGAAAAAACCCTGCCAAATGCAAAAGCTGCGGTAGATATTATTTACGGCAAAGAGACCCCGTTTTTAAAATTGGCAAAAGAGCACTATCTCCCTACAGCCGATGGCAGCGAAATGTTAATTCAGCAGGGGGTTTTAGCATTTGATTACTTTACTGACCATAGATTCGATTTAAAAATTGTAGAAGAGGCTATGAGAAAAGGCTTAATTAGAGATTAGAATTTAGGTATGGCTTGCCTACATATAAGAGTTAAGAATTAAAAACACAGTCATACCTGCGAAAGCTGGAATTCAATGGAGATTAAAAGATATTTTTCCGCAATCTGGTTGCAGCTGCAGCACGGCCGCACCTGCAAACCTCTAGCTTGCTTAAGCACCAATTCCAAGCACTATAAACTGTACATACCAGATTGCAATAGACACAATATACCCCAAAAACACTGTCCAGGCGTATTTCATGTGTGAGCCAAAAGTGTATATGCCTTTCATTTTACCCATAACACCGACACCTGCAGCAGAGCCAAAGCTTATAAGGCTGCCTCCGATTCCTGCAGTCAGGGTAACCAGCATCCATTGTGCTCTTGCAGCTTCGCCCATATTTGGGTTGGCTTTTAAAACAGCGCTCATTACAGGCACATTATCGATAACCGCAGATACAAAACCTATAATTACATTTACAATAGTTGCACCCAATATATCGTAAAGTTCTGTTAAATAGTGCAAGTAACCCAAAAAGTGCAATCCGCCCACAGCTGCTAAAATACCGAAAAAGAAAAGCAGTGTGTCGTTTTCTATTTTTGCAATCCAGGCAAACGGGTTGATAAAGTGGTCTTTGTCTGATTTTAAATTCATTTTATAAATATAAAGTTTTAAAAGCGCCAAACCGAACATCATACCCCACATTGCTGGCAAATCCAACAGTTGATGTGATAAAACAGCACAAGCAATTGTAAAGACAAACAGAGCAATAATAGCTTTTGCGCCTCTTTTAAGCTCCACTTTTCTTTCTGAAATATCAAAATGGGGTTTATCGGCAGGCACGAATCTAGAAAGCAAAAATGCAGTTATTAACCAACCGACAAAAGCAGCAGGGAATAGGAACAGAAACTCTTCAAACG
>JALVXO010000027.1 GCA_027022775.1 Campylobacteraceae bacterium | reverse complement strand
ATATACAAATAACCAATAAACAAATCGGGGCAAAGCCCCAAATTACTCTTCTATTCCGTAGCTTGCGCTTTTATCTTTTGCAGGCGTAAATATGCCAATAAGCCCTTTAATTCCTATACTCATAACTATATTGTATAAGAAAATCGCCCAAGCAATAAACACCATAGCTCCAAAAATTGCGCCTAAAATCATATACGGTTCAAATTCGCCGTGAACATAAAGGTGGCGTCTTAATGCCCCTTGCAAGCCGGCATACCCTAGCACCGAACCCATACCCAAACCGCCGATTAGATAGAGCCAGAAGTGGGTATTAGATAGTTTAAGCGAATATAGCTTTGTGTTGTTTGTAACAAGCGGCCAAAGCACATAAAGCGCGCTGTAAAGTGTCATGTAAAGCCCTACAATTAGTGCAATATGGAAGTGCGCGAATGAAATCCAAGATGTGTTATGAAGCACTCTGTTCATACCCATATCTGCTTGGATAATACCTGCAGGAACCGCCAAACCAAAGCCGATAAGCCCGCCAAGAAGGTATTTTAACTCCATTGTCATTTTAAGCGGGCGCCCTTTCCATAGTGTTACAAGTGTAATAAACAGTGCCAAGCCTTGGGTTAAAAGCTCAAATGCTGTAACCATTTCACCCGATATAAGTTTCATCATTTCCGGCTGAGGCTGATCTGAAAGCAAGTGATGCGACCAAACCATCCAAGATACCAAAAGCTCAAGCATCAATGCAGCGCGCGCAACATTTTCCATAAACAGTTTCTGGCCGCTGATAAGTGTTGCCAAAAGATACCAAGAACCTGCAACATAAATTAAAACAAGCCCGTCTGCAACAAGGTCCAGCCCCCACCAGAAGTAGTTTTTATATAGAAGCGCGTCTATTGCGTGCATATCCAGCTTAACGCCGCCCAAATCGGCAAACAGATACACAAGCACCAAAATACCCGCACCCAAAATTACGATAGCATCTAAGAATGTATCTACAGTTCCGCGGAAAATCGCAACAACAGGAAGAGAAAGCGCAGGCTCTTTGCTGTATGGCTCTTTGCCTCTTAATTTGTTAATTAAGTTAAGCATCCCGTCAATACCAAAACCGCTAATTAAAAGCTCTTTTGTGGTTTTATTTGCATGCACGCCCACTCTTTGGAAAATAGTTGCGTAAATATTGTAAATAAAGCCCAAAGTTCCTATCATAATAAGCGCAACTCCAATTACAAACACTATACCGCCAATTGTGCTAAACTGTTTAACATCTGCAGGAAGCGGCCAGTATAGCGTATAAAGCGGCGCATAATGCCAAAGGAATGCTGCAAACCAAGACATAGCTGTTCCGATTGTAATTAAAAGCCATACCGCATTTGCCAATTTTACGCTATATAGCGGTTTTTTGGTTAAATAAGGCACTAAGAACATAAATGCGGCAAATACAAGCTGATAAGTTGAACCGAAAATCCCTACAACCGGGTGGGCTGTCATGATAGAGAAAAAGTGGTCAGGGTGGCTGAACATTTTAGGAAGCGGATTAACCGGACCTGTTTTTACCAGCCTCATAATAACACCCTCGATTGCTACCAAACCGAAAAATAAAAAGCTCATTACGACAGCGCGAAGGGTCACCTTTTGCAGCGCGTTTAAGCTGTCTGCA
Source organism: Campylobacteraceae bacterium (assembly GCA_027022775.1). Classification (GTDB taxonomy): domain Bacteria; phylum Campylobacterota; class Campylobacteria; order Campylobacterales; family Sulfurovaceae; genus JAADEQ01. The sequence continues at coordinate 2,828 of JALVXO010000027.1, read as the reverse complement.
TCAAAGTTTGTTCCGTGAATCAAATTTTTTGTAAAACTCATTTTTTACCTCCTTCGCAGCCAGTAACTTCTATTGCATCTTTTACAAACATTTTATCGTTGCCCTCTTCGTCATACTGTGCAGGACCTGAATACTCGGTTGAGGTTATATCAAAAACCCCGCACTCATTAAATGTCCAGAGCAAATCGTTTTTATGTTTAGGGTTAATCTGCATCTGTGCAACCATAGAGCCATCTTTTCTAAAAATCCCAAATCCGTAAACCAAATCTTTAGAGTAAGCGTTAAAAAACACTTTTGTGTGCGCCTTAATTTTAATAGGAAGCTGTGGCAGCTGCCATTTGTGGTTTTCAACAGTAATATTTACCTCTTGATCAGCCTTGACATCATGTCTCATAATATCTTCGGCAACCCAAGGAATGGCATTGTATGTAAAAATATGGTGACCCACTCCTCCGGCGACTAAAAATGCTATATATCCGTAAAACGGAATTCTAACAATCGATTTAACCTTCTCTTTGCGAGTAAGGTTATACCCAAACCATGCAACAGTCGATACGATTATAAGAGCATAAATCGTATAAGCTACCGCATGGAACTTCAAAAGCTCCAGTGAAGTCGCAAAAGTCATCTCTTCTCCTTGTTAATTTAAGCCTGACGGCAGTTTTGCGGCAATAAGCTGTAAAAACTCTTTGCTTGATAAAGACAGCTTATTCCAACTGTAATAATATTCTATTGTTGCCGGTAAAAAGTTGATTTAAATCAAGCAGAAATTAAAATAATTGCCAAGAATTGATTAAAATTTAATCAAAAAATTGCACAATTGATTAAAAATTAAGCAGTTGTTATTGGAGTATAATATTAAATTATATTTTTTTGGGGGAGGCGAATTTTTTAATAGCGCTATATGCAATTAAGACTTCTAAAATTGCAGCCAGTATAAGCGAGTCATACTCTAGAGTGTCTATAATTTTTAAATTTAATCCTATTGTTGCAACTGCAACAATCAAAGTCAAAGGCATAGATAAAGAGAGGGCAACTTTAATTATCTCTTTAAATGTTAAATACTCTTTTAAAACCAAAGAGGCGGCGAATTTTATAAAAAAAGAGAGGGCAACTATAAGCAAACCGTTTAAAAACACCCCATTTTCTAAAAGAGAGTTAAGCTTAAATGTTGTACCAACATGTATAAAAAAGAGCGGAACCAAAAAACCAAATCCGAAACTTGAAATTTTTTCTTCAAGCTCATGTTTGTGACTAAAAAAAGCACTGATTGCAATACCTGCAATAAATGCACCTAATGCAAGTTCTAAATGGAGTTTTATCATAATGACTATCAAAATAAAAAACAGAGCCATACTCATTCTGATATCTTGCTGCGCAAAATCTTTTTTTGGCATAAGTTTATCTAAAATTTGCGGAAAATACCAAAAGAGAAGATTGACTGCTTTATAAAACAGATAAATTAAAAAAATAAAACCAAACAGTATAGCAAGTTTAATAAAAAGCTCTTTGCCAAAACCGTTTTCTAAACTTGCATCAAGTACCGTAAGTGCTATAATGCTTGCAACTTCTCCGATAACACCGGCTATAAAGGCTATCTCTACCCATTTTGTTTTTTTACCGTAAATTTTAGAAAGGGTTGCCAGCAAACCGATAGAGATAAGCGGAATAGAAATTGCAATTATTATGTTAAATTTAAAGATATATCCTGCCGCTGCAGATAAAATTATTAACAGAGCAACAAATTTCAATCCTGCATAAAGCAAAGAGGCTGGAGCGGTTTTAATTTTTTTTAAATCCACTTCCAGGCCAGCTAAAAACATTAAATATAAAAAGCCGACTTCTGCCAGCAGATTAAAATAGTGGTTTTCTGGCAAAATCCCAAAAAATGAGAACAGAGAACCTAAAATAATCTCCAGTGGAGCAGTAGATATACCGGTTAATTTAGATAAAAAAGGAGTAAACCATAAAAGAAATGCCAAAATTAAAATTATACTGCTTGCTTCCATTAAAAACACTCTTTTGCTACACTAAACCCCAGGTTTTCTATCCGTTTAATATCTAGATTTGGCTCCAATCCTTTTGTTGTGAGATAATTGCCTATTACAATCGCATCTGCTCCGGCCTGGTACATTTGAAACTCTTTTTGAAGAGAGTCAAAAACCGTTTCGCGCCCGCCGGCAACCATTACCATTGTTTTTGGCAGCCTTTTTTTGATTTTTGATATGATTTCTAACGCTTCTTCTAAATTTATATCCCTTCTTTTTATAGGCAAAGAGGGGTTGGGGATATAAAAGTTAACAGGCACTGAATCGGGCTCTAAAGAGACTATAGCATCTATAAGGCTCTCTCTGTCTTTTTTGCTTTCACCCATTCCAAAAATTCCTCCGCAACAGAGTTTAAGACCCGCTTTTTTAACATTTAGAGCACACTCATAACGCTCCTGCCAGCGGTGGGTAGTGCAAATTTCAGGGTAATACTCTTTTGAAGTTTCTAAATTGTGATTGTAACTAGCAATACCGTGCTTTTTTAAAAATTTCAACTGTTCTAAAGATGCAATACCGTTGCATGCAATTAAATTTAAACTACTCAACTCTTTTTTAATTCTTTGTGCAGTTTTAGCCACTTTTTCGCAGAGTTGACTGTTTAGCCCTTTGCCTGCTGTTACCAGGCAGTATCCTAAAGCGCCTTGGCTGTAAGCTGCTTCTGCTTCATTTAATATAGTGTTTATATCTTTAAATTTATATCTTTTTATTTTTGCTTTATATTTTACGCTTTGCGTACAAAATTTGCAATCTTCATTGCAGTTGCCGCTTAAAAGATTGTTT
>JALVXO010000026.1 GCA_027022775.1 Campylobacteraceae bacterium | reverse complement strand
GTTAATAATTTTATCGTCAATATCGGTAAAATTTTTTGCAAGCGTCACTTTTAAACCAAGCGCCTTTAAAGTGCGCTTTAGCATATCAAAACTTAATGCACTTCTTGCGTGCCCCAGATGAGCATCGTCATAAACCGTAGGACCGCAGACATAAATAGTCGCTTCACCCTCATTTATAGGGATAAATTCTATTTTCTCTTTTTTAACGGAATCGAATAGGAAGAATTTCATTTTTACATATTTCCTTGCAAGATAATAATCGTCAAATTATAGCTTAAAAGGCTTAAGTTGTGTATTGGTTGATTGGTTACTGGTATATTGGTATATGAGAGTGTGCAAAAAGTCCAAAATATTTGCCATTTCAGTCATTCTGAGCGTAGCGAAGAAACTATTAAGAGCTAAGAGCTGAGGGCTTAGAGCTAAGAGCTATTGGTGCGGCTGCGCCGCGTTTAATATTTGCGGCTTTGCCGCATAGAAAAAGCAAAGCTACCTTGTTAGCTTTAAGCTTTTAAATGAGATTCTTCGCTACGCTCAGAATGACTGGAACAGGTAGTTTTACAGAAATATTAACTTTTTGCGCACTCTCATATTGGTATATTGGTTTAAGTCAGGTATAAAATAAATACACCAATAACCATTCAACCAGTTAACTAGTTAACCAATCAACCCTTTCAAAGCAATTTCGCACAGCACATCTACACTCTCATCGCTTAAATAGAGTGTTTCCCCGCTATTAAAGAGATACTCCAACTCTTTTTTATTTAAAGTGCTTGAATGCGCACAGTCTGGGTGAGCGGGGAGGAAGCCTTTTATTAAGCTTATGCTCTTTTCTATTCCCAAACCGCATATTACGCACTTATCAAGGTTATGCGTGCGTCCTTCATATTTTAAAATATCAATAAATTTTTCAACTATTACTCTTTTTGGAGATTGCTTTTCCCACTTTTTAGCAGCATCCAAAAGTAAATTAAAATAAAAGCTGTCTATCTCTTCTACATCCCTGAAATGGGGTTCGAAAATTGCAATAAATCTGTGCCAATACATCAGTTTTTCGCGGTTATAAAGCCATTTAAAACCGTGATGGGTTATGCTTCTTATTCTTGGCAGAAAATTTGCTTTATCCTGCTCGACTTCAAAATCTATCAAATAGCCCATTTGCAAAACAGAGTGTCTTGCCCCGTAAAAACGGTAATATCGCCCGATATTTTTTTCGCCCAAAACCGTAACAATTAAATCTTCGTCCCTGACACGGTTAAGTTTTAAAATAAAGCCTTTCATTAAGTGTTAACTTTTTTACAGCAATCTTTTAAATTTTTTATCTCTTTTTTTAACTGTTCAATCTCTTTTTGCAGTTCGAGTATAGTAGGAACAGCATTTTGAGGTTTGTGGTTTTCTTGTAAAGGCGTATCTTTTATGAATGTCTGCTCTTTGCCGTTTATGGTTTTTGTAACAGTTTCTACTTTGCCGCTTTTTGCCAGTTTTACAGTTTGAAAAATGCTTAATTTGTATTTTCTTGCATACTCTTTAATGGTTAAGAAGTTCATTCCAACTCCTTTAAAAAAACTGTATAATCAGCATCGCTTGGCATTCTCCAATTTGTGCGCGGGCTTAAAGTTACGGTTCCAACCATAACGCCGTCTGGCATACAGTTTCGTTTAAATTGCTGAGTAAAGAACCGTTTTATAAACAGTTTAAGCCATTTTTTGATTGTTTCTTCATCGTAATTTTCAAAAGCATTTATTGCCAAAAAAAGTATTTTTTTAGGAGAAAAACCGTGTCTTATAAAGTGATATAAAAAGAAATCGTGCAGTTCATAAGGCCCTATTATATCCTCGGTAACCTGTTCTATTTTATCATTGCTGCTTGGCAGCAGTTCAGGGCTTACCGGGGTATTTAAAATATCTTTTAACACTTCGCCGGCAGACTTGTTGCTGTTTGCAAAGTATTCTATAAGATATCTAACAAGGGTTTTTGGAATGCCGCTGTTTAAACCAAACATACTTATATGGTCTCCATTATATGTACTCCATCCAAGGGCAATTTCACTTAAGTCTCCTGTTCCTATTACTAAACCGTTTTCTTTATTTGCTGTATTCATTAAAATAGCAGTTCTAGCCCTTGCCTGGACATTTTCGTAAGTTACATCATGCTTGTTTTTATTGTGGTTTATTGCTTCAAACTCTAAAAGCGCAAGCTCTTTTATGCTTATCTCTTTAAAAGTAACATTTAATGCTTCTGTTAGTTTAACAGCATTGTTGTATGTTCTGCCGGTGGTTCCAAAGCCCGGCATTGTTATTGCTATTATATTTTTGCTGTCCCAGCCGGCAATTTTAAATGCTTTGTGAGTTGCCAGCAGTGCAAGTGTAGAATCAAGTCCTCCGCTAATTCCAATTACCGCTCTTTTTATATTTGCCTGTTTCATTCTGCGAATCAAAGCAAAAGCTTGAATATCTGTAATCTCTTCGCATCTTTTTTGGCGCAAGGCATTGTCTTTTGGGACAAAAGGGTGCGGGTCAAAATGGCGTTTTAAAGTGTCTGGGGTGTTTATACTGTTTAAATTTACAATTTTAATATCTCCGGTTTCCGATTGTGAATAAGAGCTGTCTAAGTAACGGATATTGCTTACTCTTTCTAAATCGACATCTGCATATAAAATCTTACTCTCAAGGCTCAGTTTGCTGTCTCTTGCTATTATTGAGCCGTATTCACTTATGATTAAGTCTCCGCTGAATATTGTATCGCTCCCGCTTTCTCCTACATTGCTTGATGCATAGGCGTAAGCGCAGATAGCCCTTGCACTTTGGGTTCTGACCAATTCGGCACGGTATTCACCTTTTCCTACTATTTCATTACTTGCGCTTAAATTTAAAATTAGATTGGCTCCGTTGCTTGCCAAAAAGTTGCTGGGGGGCGTTACCGCCCACAAATCTTCACAAATCTCAATGCCGAATTTAAGCAGACCGTTTGCAAACAGCAAATCTGTGCCAAAAGGAACCTCTTTTTCTAAAAGAGTGATTTTTGTATTTTTTATCTCTTTTCCGCTGACAAAATGGCGCAATTCGTAAAATTCCTGCTTATTTGGAATGTAGCTTTTGGGCACAATTCCTAAAACCGCTCCATTTTGTAAAACTGCTGCGCAATTGTACAATCTGTTGCGATAGCGGAGGGCAAATCCTAAAACTATTACTATTTTTAATGTTTTTGTTTTATTTAAAATTTTTTTTAAAGCTTCATATTGGGCGTTTAGTAAAGTTTGCTGAAAAAAAAGGTCGCCTGCTGTATATCCAGTTAAAGTCAGTTCCGGGAAGAGAGCAATTGCAGCTTTATTGTCTTCAGCTTTTTTTGCAAGAGAAATTATCTCTTGTGCATTGGCTTCTGGGTTTGCGAGTTTGAGTTTTGGAGAAACGGCTGCTATTTTATAAAAATTAAACATTATAATCCTTAAGAAAAATATAATTAGATTTTAGCAAGAAAAAGTTGATATTTTACTTTACCCCAAAATTTGCATTAGAGATTAACAATCTTTAGCAAATCATTTAAATTAGGGTACTTACAAAAATCTATCATTTAACTTTTGAGAGTGCGCAAAAAGTTAAAATTTATGTAAAATTACCCATTTCAGTCATTCTGAGCGTAGCGAAGAATCTCATTTAAAAGCTTAAAGCTAACAAGGTAGCTTCGCTTTTTCTATGCGGCAAAGCCGCAAATATTAAACGCGGAGCAGCCGCACCAATAGCTCTTAGCTCTAAGCCCTCAGCTCTTAGCTCTTAATAGTTTCTTCGCTTCTCTCAGAATGACGATTAAGGTAAATATTTAGGGCTTTTTGCGCACTCTCCTTTGAGTTAACCTCAAGATTTTTACAAGCACCCTAAACTAAAACATTTGCCAAATTTTTGTTAATTCTAATGCAAAAATTAGGATAAATTGATGTGACTGCTTTTGAAAACTATCTCTTGCGGCTTCATCTATTTTCGCTATAATTAGGCAAAATATTTTGCGAGGTTTGATTTGAAGACGATTACGGTAATAGATACATTTGCATTTTTCTTTAGGGCTTATTTTGCTTTGCCGCCTTTGAAGTCTAAAGATGGGTTTCCTACAGGACTTTTGACGGGGTTTATAAATTTTATTCATCAGCTTCAGAGCAATCATAGCACCGATTATATTATTTTTGCGCTGGACAGCAAAGAAGAGGGGTTTAGGAAAGAGATTTATCCGCCTTATAAAGCCAACAGGCCGGAGCCGCCGGAAGATTTGGTTAAACAGTTGGTAGTAGCCATAGAGTGGATAGAAAAAATGGGCTTTAAGACGCTCTCTAAAGGGGGTTACGAAGCTGATGATGTGATTGCAACCGTTGTAAATATGGCACGAAAGCAGGGGATTGTGGGCAAGATGGTCTCTTCGGATAAAGACCTTTACCAGCTTTTGGATGATGAAAAAATAGTGCTGTATGACTGGGTTAAGAAAAAGACAATCGGCG
>JALVXO010000025.1 GCA_027022775.1 Campylobacteraceae bacterium | reverse complement strand
CCATAGCCTGCATTCTAGCACCGTGTTCTGCCGCCAAAGAATCCAAAAGCGAATAGTAAATTGTGTATTCAATAAATCTGTTAACCAACTCTTCTAATAAAGAGTCATCATCCGGCTCCATCTCAAGCTCAGAAGTAGAAACCGCTTTTACTTCAAATTCGCTAGGATCCAACGGAAGTAAATTTTTAACTCTAACCTCTTGAGTAATCATATTTACATAACCGTTGTAAACAATAATCACTTTATCGGTTTCACCGTTTAAATAAGACTCTACAACCTCTCTTATAAAGCTTGCTGCATCCTGATAATTTGGCGCAGAGCTTAAGCCCTCTATCTCATTAATCATCTCCCTCTTTTGAAAGCGGAAATAACCTATAGCTTTTTTCCCGATTACTCTTAATCTTATTTTGGCCCCATTGCTTTCATACTCTTTAATCAAAGCGCTTGCCTGCTTGATTGTCTGAGAGTTAAAAGCGCCGCAAAGCCCTTTGTCTGAAGTGATTACAATTAAATCAACCACTTTAGGGTTTTTTGCGCTTTTAAAATAAGGGCTGTTTAGACTATCTTGAGATTTAGCCAAATTGGCAGAAATCTCTTCGATCATATCTGTAATCTTTTCGGCATATGCTCTTGAATCTTTTGCCACCTGCTCAGCCCTTCTTAACTTCGCAGATGATACAAGCTTCATAGCGCGGGTTGTCTTTTGAGTCCCTTTAACGCTTTTTATTTTTCTTTTAATATCTTTTAAGCTAGCCATATTTTAGCCTTTTATGCAACAAATTGAGATTTGAAATCCTCAATCGCTCTGTTTAATTCCTCTTCTAAATCTTTATCTAACTGTTTTTTCTCTTTGATTTGCTCTAAAATCTGAGGATATTTAGAATCCATAAATGTTGTTAATTCCTCTTCAAATTTAGTTACAGCAGAAACCGGAATATCATCTAAGAAACCTTTTGTCCCTGCATAAATTTGAACAACCTGCTTCTCAATAGGAATTGGAGAGTATGGAGGCTGTTTTAGAACCTCTACCATTCTCTGGCCTCTCTCTAACAGTTTTCTACTCGCTTCGTCAAGGTCGCTCGCAAACTGCGCAAACGCTTGAAGCTCTCTGTAAGATGCAAGGTCAAGTCTTAATGTTCCAGAAACCTGCTTAGTAGCTTTAATCTGTGCAGCACCACCAACACGAGAAACTGATAAACCAACATTAATCGCAGGGCGGATACCAGAGTTAAACAGGTCTGTTTCTAGGAAAATCTGACCGTCTGTAATAGAAATAACGTTTGTTGGAATATAAGCAGAAACATCCCCAGCTTGAGTTTCAATAATAGGGAATGCAGTAATAGAACCGGCACCCAGCTCATCGCTAAGTTTTGCAGCTCTCTCAAGCAGTCTTGAGTGCAGATAGAATACATCACCCGGATAAGCTTCGCGTCCTGGAGGTCTTCTTAAAATCAAAGACATTTCACGGTAAGCAACCGCATGTTTAGATAAATCATCATAGAAAATAACAGCGTGTCTGCCGTTGTCTCTGAAGAATTCAGCCATTGTAACACCGGCATAAGGAGCAAGGAATTGCATAGCTGCAGGGTCGGCAGCGCCCGCATTTACAACGATAGTATACTCCATTGCGCCCGCTTCTTCAAGTCTTTGAACAAGGTTAGCAACAGTTGACTGCTTTTGCCCGATAGCAACATAGATACAGATAACATCTTCATTTTTTTGGTTAATAATTGTATCGATTGCCAAAGTTGTTTTACCTGTCTGTCTGTCGCCGATAATTAACTCTCTTTGCCCTCTACCAACCGGAACAAGGGCGTCAATCGCTTTAATACCTGTCTGAAGCGGCTCATGAACAGATTTTCTAGCCATAATGCCAGGCGCTTTCTCTTCAACAAATCTGAACTCTTTAGCATCAATTGGACCCTTGCCGTCAATCGGCTCGCCAAGAGGGTTAACAATGCGCCCTACCATCTCATCGCCAACTGGCACTTTTAAAAGCTGTCCAAGTCTCTTAACGCTCATACCCTCGCGGATACCTTCGTATTTACCAAGAATAACGATACCTACGCTTGACTCTTCAAGGTTTAAAACCATACCCTTAGTGCCGTCTTCAAACTCAACCATTTCACCGGCCATAACATTTGCCAAGCCGTAAGCTTTTGCAATACCGTCACCAACAGAAACTACCTTACCTACCTCATTAATATCTACCTGAATCTCAAAATTCTCAATTCTCTCTTTTATTAAAGAGCTAATCTCATCTGCTTGCAGTTTAGTTGCCACAAATTCTCCTTTCTTAAACTTATAATGCTTTTTGGATATGCTCAATTAAAGCATTCTTAACACTCTCTTTTGAAAAGTTAAGCTCCAAACCTAAATCGCTTACTTCCACCTTGATACCGTCTAAATCGCTCTTTTTGCTCTCCAGTTTAATTTCAGAACCGCTGTAGCTTTGCAGTTTTTTCTCCAGTTTTTCAATCAAAGATACATCAAGTTCATCTTTGCTCTCTACAGTTCCGGTAAATTTATTGTTTTTAAGCATAATCTCTTTTGACAAAAGAGCGCTTAAATCAGGAATTAAAGCCAGTCTGCCTTTTTGCGCCATTAATTTAAACAGATTTACAACCTTTTCATCAAGCTTCTCTTCTAAAGGTGTAATCAGCGCTTCATACTTTTTATCATTTCTAATTAACGGCGAATTTAAAAAGCTCTCAACTTCGCTATTTGAATTTATCACTTCTGCCAAAGCTTTAATGGCCGATAAGGTATCTTCCAAATTAATACCTTCAAGCTCCATTAAAGCTTTTGCATACTTTTTAGCCACCAAACTCATTACGCCACCTCTTTCGTTACAATATTAACGATTTTTTCAGCATTTAGAGGAATATCATCAACCGATATGCTCTCGCTTAATACCGCTTTAGTTGTCTCTCTAACCATTTTGCGCTCTTCAACTTCGCACTTATCGTTAAAGATTTTCTCTAAAGAGGCAAGCTCTTGCTCTGTATGCTTTTTAATGTTGGCTTTAATAAGCTCCAACTCTTTTTTTGCATCATCCAAAATCTCTTTTGCTTTAGCTTTTGCAGACTCCAGCTCTTGCTCTGCTTTGATTTTTTCATCTTTAGCTGCTTGTCTTTTGGCTTCAATCTCTTTAAGTTCGCTTGCAATAGATTCGCTTCTGCCTTTTAGCATATTGCCAAGTGGCTCTTTTAAAAGGTAAACCAGCAAGCCTACCAAAACAATAAAGTTAAAAATTCTTGGAACCAAATCGGTATGTCTTCCGGTAATTTCGAAGTATTTTTGTGCAGCCTCATTTTCACCAGCAAGAAGCAAAGCAGGAATTGCAAAAAGAATTGCTATCTTTAAATATTTACCCATATCCATCCTTTAAAGCTGTGAAAATTTGGCTTTAAGAGTCTCTTTAAATTGAGGCACTTGAGAAAGTACAGAATTTTTAAGCTCCTCTTTTTTAACCTCTAACTCTTTTAAGAACTCTTCATAAGCTTTTTCAAGCTCAGCCTCTTTGCTGCTAATAAGTTTTGCAGCTTCGCTGTTAGCCTCCTCAATTGCCGCTTGTTTAAGCGCAATCGCCTCTTGCTTCGCACTATTTAAGATTTCCGCAGCTTCGTTTTTTAAGCTGTCTGCATTGCCTGACAGCTCTTCCGATTCTGTTTTATCTCTTAAAATAGTTGCGTCGCGCTGTTCCATAAAGTTTAGAAGTGGCTGATAGAGTGCTTTATTCAGATAGACAATCAAGCCTAAAAACACTAGCAATACTATCAGCATCAACGACGGTATCAGATCTAGCATTATCCCTCCTGTAAAAATATCCGCAATTTTAGCATTTTGCTTTTTAAAGGGGGATTAAATCAGTCTTGATTTTTAATGAAGCTTATAAATTGTATTAATTTTTCTTCAGAAGGTAGTAAAATCTCTACACTGCTTCTTTTAACTTTTACATCAAATGGCAGTATTTGCTTTATTTGCTCAGCTTGCTCTTTAGAAATTTTAAATTTACTTTTTGTTACATTTTTTAACTTGCCTGTGTCCAGTTTTTTCTCTTTTACCTTTTTTACAAGCTCTTCACTCTCGCGGACACTCAATTTTTGACCTATAATTGTATCGATAATTAACTTTTGCTCTTCTTCATCAACCCCGATTAAAACTTTTGCATGCCCTTGTGTAATTTTCCCTTCTATCAAGGCATTTTGGGCATAAGGGTTTAAGTTTAAAAGCCTTAATGTATTAGTAATTTGCGAACGGCTTTTGTGAACAATGTTAGAGAGCTCTTCATGTGTAATATTGTGAACCTCTATTAATTCTTTGTAAGAGTTTGCAAGCTCAATCGGATTAAGGTTTTCTCTTTGTATATTCTCAATCAGCGCCAGCTCTCTTAAACGGAGTTCATCAAGCTCAACCTGCGCAATTATGGCTTTAATTTTTTCAAAGCCGGCCATTTTAGAAGCTCTTAAGCGTCTCTCCCCGGCAATTAAAATGTATCT
>JALVXO010000024.1 GCA_027022775.1 Campylobacteraceae bacterium | reverse complement strand
TCGCTCAACTCTTGCGGCAGGGCGCAAAGAGCGGTATTTAAAGAGATAGAGTTTCTGTTTGAGCAGCTTCCCCATCTGGTTTTTGCTTTTCTAAATGTTACTCTGCTTGGATAAAGCCCCATTTTTTCAGAGTAATACTCAACGCGCGGAAGCAGGGCAGAAGGTGCGCTGCTTTTATAAACTGCATCTTTTATAAGCTCTTTAAATTCCTGTGTCAGCGGAGAGTTTAACTCTAAAAGAATTCTGTTTTTTTCTATTTTAAACGATTGCGCAGCGCGGTTTGGGTCGATATTGGTTTTTAATTTAAGCTTTTTTCCAAAAAGGAAAATTTCATCAAGAGCTTCTGCATTGCTGTTTAGGGCGGCAAGTTTATCATGCGCTTTTTGGATTTTGTTTATGTTTTCTTTAAGAAGGTTTAAAATCTCTTTTTTGCTGTAGCGCCTGCTGCAACTTACCTCTATGGAGTTGAGCGAAATTCTGTAATAGAAATGTTTAATGTTTTTGTAATTTACCTTAACTTCAATTTGTCTCTTTTTAAGTTGCAGTTTCACTCTTCGCCCAACCCGTAAGAGATATTTTTTTCTTCCAAATAATTAATATATTTTTGAAACTCCGCTTTTGCTTTATTCTCATCTGTTGAGGCAACAGAGATAGTTGCGCGCGGCCCGTCGCTATATAATTTTGGCAGCGATGAAACCTCTACATCTTTTGGAGCGTTTTGCATAAGTTCAATAAATTCATTTTCCCTGCAAAGCGCGGTGAGAGTAAATCTATACTCTCTTTTTCCGCTGTTTTTAAAATATTTATCTATAGCATACTCAACCATAGGGTGGCTCATTTGAGGAAATCCAGGCATAAAGAAAAATCTATCATCCAGCGAAAAGCCAGGCATTTTGTTTACAGGGTTTGGAAGCAGTTTTGCACCGCTTGGGAGTTTTGCCATATTTATCGGGTGCGGATAAGCTTTTTCGCCAAGTCTCTCTATAATAAGCTTTTCAAACTCTCTGTTTGCATAAAGCTTGCCGTCTCTTAACGCTTTTGCAGCCGCAAGCCTAGTGTGGTCATCCGGTGTTGATCCGATTCCGCCAAAACTAAAAAGCACAGATTTTGGCAGGCTGGCAATATAAGATATTGTTGAAGCTATTAATTGGGGGTCATCATCTATTATAAATGAACCGCTGAATTTTAAATGGTTTTTCTTTAAAATATCACGCACAAATTTAAAATGAACATCTTCGCGCCTGCCGTTTAAAAGCTCTGTGCCAATTATTAAGGCGTAAAAATTGTGCTTGTGCATGTATAATCCTTGTAAATTATGTGTATTGGTGTATTGGCAAGGGTATTAAAATATTTTCCAATATACCATAACCATTAACCAGTCAATCAATATCCATGGATTCCCGCTTGAGAGTGCGCAAAAAGTTAAAATTTCTGTAAAATTACCCATTTCAGTTATTCTGAGCGTAGCGAAGAATCTCGATAGAACGGCAGTAAATAGATTCTTCGCTACGCTCAGAATGACGATTAAGGCAAATGTTTTAGACTTATTGCGCACTCTTACTTTCGCGGGAATGACGCAATCTAAACTGTCACTGTCAACTGTCCACTGTCACTGTCAACTGTCACTATCACTATCACTGTCAACTGTCACTAATTGTGCGGCACGGCCGCATACGTTCTGAAAACAGATTATGGGTTACATATTATGGAAAAATTTCCAATAACTACCAATAACCTATTTAATCTTCTATATAACTTTTTAGCTTTCTTCCCACTTTTGGATGTTTTAGTTTTTTAATTGCAGAAGACTCTATCTGTCTTACACGCTCTCTTGTTACATTTAGCTCTTTGCCTATCTCTTCAAGGGTTCTGTCGCTTTTGTCTTTAAGCAGCCCAAAGCGCATTCTTACAACTGCCTGTTCGCGCTCATTTAGCTGCTCTAGCACTTCATCTATCTGTCTGTTCAAATCATCATTCATAACCGCATCTGTCGGGCTTATTGTGCTTTTATCTTCGATAAAGTCGCCAAATCTTCCATCCTCTTCATCTCCAACCGGCGCTTCGAGGCTTACAGGCTCTTTTGTGATTTTAATCACATTTTTAACTTTGTCGACACTTAAGCCTACCTCTTTTGCAATTGTCTCTAAATCCGGCTCTTTTCCGCTCTCTTGCAAATGTTTTCTAATAATTTTATTAATTCTGTTTATTGTTTCAATCATGTGTATCGGGATTCTGATTGTTCTTGCCTGGTCTGCAATTGCGCGGCTTATTGCCTGGCGTATCCACCATGTAGCGTAAGTTGAAAACTTATACCCTTTTTGATACTCAAATTTATCAACCGCTTTCATAAGCCCGATATTTCCTTCTTGAATTAAATCTAAAAACGGCAATCCGCGGTTTGTGTATCTTTTTGCAATAGATACAACAAGACGCAGATTCGATTTTGCCATTCTGGTTTTTGCCTTTTCGCTTTTGGCTTTTCCGATTTTAATCTGTTCTAAAATCTCTTCTAGCTTTTTAGGATCGAGGTTAAAGCTGTTTTTGCTTGCCTCTTTTGTTTCAAAAAGCTTTTTAATCTGCACATAAGTGCTTACCATTGTGGCTTCTGGCACCGCATTTGCAATATCTTCTTTACTCATGTTAACGATATTGTCAAGAATTTTTTGGTGCTCTGCCCTTAACTGGTCGTTAAAAAGCTGCAGTCTGTATTCGAGCTTTTTAAGCTCTCTCTCAAATGCATCATCGCTCTTTAGCGCTGTTTCAATAGCCCTTACAAGCTCGTTAATAAGCTTGCTTGTTGGCCCAAGGTTTAAAAGCGCCTCTTTTAAGAGATGTTTTTTGTAAGCCACTTTTAAATTCTGATGGAAGAGGGCATCTTCGCTTGCATTGCCTTCTTCTACCATTTTGTCGTATTTATCCTTCTCTTTCATCCACTCTTTTTTGGCTTTTTCCAAAGCTTTGAAGCGCTCTACAACCTGAGTAACCCTTTTATCGGCCTTCGTTTTTTTCTCTTCGGCTTTATCTTCGCTACTCTCTTCTTCGCCCTCATTTTCTTCTTCGTGAGTCTCTTCGGTTTCTGGCTCTTCAGTTTCATCGCTCTCTTCAAAGCTTTTAAAAAGCTCTTTAACGCGGCGCTCTCTGTTTAAAAGCGGCTCTTTGTAATTTAAAATATAATCTATTAAATATGGAACCGAACAGATTGCATCTATTATGATATCTTCGCCTTTTTCGATAGCCTGGCTTAACTCTATCTCTTCCTCTTTTGTAAGCAGTGGGATTTTGCCCATCTCTCTTAAGTACATTCTTACCGGGCTGTCGCTTCGGCTCCACTCTAAAAGCTCTTTATCTTTTGTTATATCAAATTCATCATCTATTACCGCTTCTGCTGCCGCTTCTCTTTTGGCTTCTTTCTCTTGCTCTTTTTGCTCATTTAAATATTTAGCATATTTTGAGGCTGAAACAATCTCTATATTGTATTTTTCAAGAAGCGCTTTTATCTTTTTCGCTTGTGCGGCAGTCGGCGCTTTGTCGAACTCTTTGGCAACATTTTCATAAGTTGCCATAGCACCTTTTTTATAACTCTTAAACTGTTTCTCTAAAGTTTTGATAGGGTCTTTCTCTTTTTTTGCAGACATTAAAGCAGCTCCTATGCTTAAATTAAGGAAAATATTATACCCAAATTTTTGTTAATTGTTAAGCTTTTTTTAAGAAAAATTGGATTTTTTTGAAAAATGTTACATTCTCTAATCTCTCTTAAGATATAATCGCGTAAATTATTTTAAAAGGAAGTTTCGTGAAAGGCAAAGTTTGGAAATTCGGAAAAAATATTGATACAGATATTATTATTGCGGCTAGATACTTAAACACAAGCGACCCAAAAGAGCTGGCAAAGCATATTATGGAAGATGCAGACCCGCAGTTTACACAAAAAATGCAGCCTGGCGATATTATTGTAGCAGGTGAGAATTTTGGGTGCGGAAGCAGCAGGGAACATGCCCCAATTGCACTTAAAGCTGCCGGTGTAGCAGCGGTAATTGCTCCGACATTTGCAAGAATTTTCTACAGAAATGCTTTTAATATGGGGCTGCCGATTTTTGAACTTAAAGAGGTTGATGAGATTAACGAAGGGGATATTGTAAAAATAGATATGGATAAAGGGGAAGTGGTAAACGAAACTACCGGTAAAAGTTATAAATTTACACCGATTCCGCCGTTTATGCAAGAGCTTGTAAATGCTGGCGGTCTTATTGAGTATGCAAAAGAAGAGATAGCAAAAGGTGCATAAAATGGGAAAGAGTTATAAAATAGGAATTATAAAAGGGGACGGTATTGGTCCTGAAATTATCACAGAGGCTATGAATGTTTTGGATGCGGTATCATCCAGATTCGGTTTTGAGATAAATTACGAAGAGTTTCTTCTTGGCGGCGCTGCAATTGACGAAACCGGCGTGCCTCTTCCAAAAGAGACTATAGAGGGGGTTAAAAGGGTAGATGCTGTCCTTTTTGGAGCTATAG
>JALVXO010000023.1 GCA_027022775.1 Campylobacteraceae bacterium | reverse complement strand
ATACATCTTTAAACCCCTCATTGCTAAAAGAGGTTAAAGCAGTTACAGCAAGCACCAAAGGGCGTTTTTGCAGTTTGCTTAAACGCTCCATTACACTTTTCATAGCAATTTTGCCGCTGCTTGCATGTACATTAAACATATCAACACCCAAATTAGCAATCTCTTCTGCTGCATCTGCCATTGTATTTGGAATATCATAAAGTTTTAAATCAAGAAAAATTTTGAATTTAGGATTTATCTGCTTTATCTCTTTTAAAAAATCTTTACCATCCCTAATATAGCTTCTAAAGCCCACTTTAACCCAAATATCGTACTCTTTTATACTTTTTAACAGTTGTAAATTTTGCTCACTGCTTGGCAAATCAAGGGCAGCACAAAGTTTCATAATAAATAACTCCGCTTTTTTTTGGTATAATCATACCCAAATTTTAGTTAGGAGCAATTATGTTTGGCAGAAAAAAATTAAAAGAGTACAATTTAAGCGAAGAAGAGTTAAACAAACTTCAATACGCAATCATAGACACAAGCAAAGGAAAAATTGTAGTAAAACTTTATCCAAAAGATGCGCCAAATACCGTAGCAAACTTTGCATACTTGGCAAACAGCGGTTTTTATGACGGTTTAAAGTTTCACAGAGTAATTCCGGGATTTATGGCTCAAGGCGGCTGCCCATACTCTAAAACCAATCCTTCTTTGGCTGGAACAGGAGGTCCTGGCTGGGCAATAGCGTGTGAAACAAATAACGGCATTAAGCACAAAAGAGGAGCCCTCTCAATGGCGCATGCAGGCAAAGATACCGGCGGAAGCCAATTTTTTATAACTTTTGTAGATACACCGCACTTAGATGGGGTACATACAGTTTTTGGCGGCATTGATGAAGATGATATAGAGAGTTTTAAAAATCTAGACAGCATAACACAAAATGATGATATAAATTCAATAAGAGTTGTAGAAAAACTGGACTGATTATCTGATTTTTTTAACTTTTCTCTTGCCTAACTTATATATTTTAGACGGGGTGTTTTGCTCTTTTAGCGGATAAATGACTATATCTGCTTTGGAGTATGCAAATTCAAAGCTGTATGGTTTGCCGCTTTCGTTGGCAGATGTGGTGTATGCCCAGCCTAGGCGTTTTATTAGCATATTGTGGCGGGGGTTTTTGATTACTCTGAATGAGTAGTCGCTGCTTATTATAAAAGTGGTTTTTGCAGCTCTTCGAACACACTTTCTATATTTTTTAGGAACCCTTTTTTCTATGCTTTTGCAGTCCGGGATGGCTTTTATATATTTTTTACCGGCAGAGCGCTTTTTTATTATATCTAGCGCCTTTTTGTTTTTAGATACAAAGCCCACTGCCGTATCTGTATTTGTTAAAAATATTTTATTCATCTTTTAAATAGTCTTGCAAGGCTGTAGGGTCTATTCCTTTTGTGCAGTTTTTAAGCGAATCTATCGCTTTTGCCGCTGCTTTTGCTGCTGCAATTGTTGTAAAGTAAGCAACAGAGTTTGCCAATACGCTTTGGCGGATAATTTTGGCATCTGTTTTGCTGGCGGTGCTGTCGCTAGTATTTATTGCAATTGCAATTTCGCCGTTTTTGATTTTATCGTCGATATTTGGACGCCCTTCGCTCAGTTTAAGCACAAGTTCGCTCTCTATTCCAGCTTTTTGCAAAGCGTCATGCGTTCCTTTGGTTGCAACGATTTTAAACCCTAAATCTACAAAAAGCTTTCCAATTTCTCCGGCAAACGGTTTATCTGTTGAAGTTAAAGAGATAAATACGGTTCCTTCTAAAGGAATATTGTTTTTAGAGGCAAACTGGCTTTTTGCAAAGCTTAAACCGAAATCTTTGCTTATTCCCATAACTTCGCCTGTAGATTTCATCTCGGGACCCAAAATCAAGTCTGAACCAGGCAGTTTATTAAACGGGAATACCGCTTCTTTTACCGCTACATGCTCTTTTAATTTCGGTTTCATCGGCACAGAGTCGTAATCTACCACACCGAAACTGTCATAAAATTTAAGCGCCTCTCTTAAATTCCCCTCTACCATAACCCTGGTTGCAACTTTTGCCAAAGGCAAGCCTGTCGCTTTGGAAACAAACGGCACAGTTCTAGAAGCCCTTGGGTTTACTTCGATTAAATAAACCTCATTTTCAAAAATTGCATACTGCACATTCATAAGCCCTACAACACCAAGACCTAGTGCAATATCGGCAGTCTGTTTTTCAATTTTTGCTATCAATTCATCGCTGATTGAAAGGGTCGGCAAAATGCACGCACTGTCGCCTGAGTGGATTCCCGCCTCTTCGATATGCTGCATTAAAGAGCCTATATAAACCTCTTTGCCGTCGCTGATTGCATCTACATCAAGCTCTATTGCATTATTTAAAAATTTATCGATTAACACAGGCGATTCATTTGAAACCTCTACCGCTTCATCCATATACTCTTTAAGCTCACTGTCGCTGTAAACTGTTTTCATTGCGCGTCCGCCAAGCACGAAACTTGGGCGCACAAGCACAGGGTAACCGATTCTGTTTGCAATAATCAAAGCCTCTTCTTTTGTAAATGCTGTGCCGTTATCGGGCTGTTTTAAGCCCAAATCTTTAATAAACTGCGCAAATTTTTCCCTATCTTCAGCCATATCTATAACTTTTGCGCTTGTTCCAATAATTTTAGCCCCAATTTGCGTAAGATTTTTTGCCAATTTTAAAGGTGTCTGCCCGCCAAAATGCACAATTACACCGTCTGGCTGCTCTGTCTCTATAACGTTTCGCACATGTTCAAAATCTATCGGTTCAAAATACAAAATATCGCTTGTGTCGTAATCGGTTGATACGGTTTCGGGGTTGCAGTTATACATAATCGATTTTATGCCCATATCGTTAAGCGCAAATGCTGCATGAACACAGCAGTAGTCAAACTCAATCCCTTGCCCGATTCTGTTTGGGCCGCCGCCGATAACCAGCACTTTTTTATCGCTAGATTCAGTCGGATTGCTCTGTTTTAACTCTTTAGAGATGCTTGTGCTAGAATACAGATACGGTGTCAGCGCTTTAAATTCAGCCGCGCAGGTGTCAACTTCGTTAAAGTGCTGCACAATTCCAAGTTTTACCCTTGCATTGTAAATATCGTTTTCGGTTAAATTTGTGCCGTCTTCTTTATTGATTAAATGGGCAATCATCGCATCGCTAAAGCCCTCGGCTTTAACTTTTCTAAATAGCGGTTCATTGTTTAAAAGTTCTAAATTAATATCTTTTTCGCGTTTTGCAATCTCTTCAAATTGATACAAAAACCATGGGTCGATTTTGCAAAGTTCATACACCTCTTCTACACTCATTCCCCGTCTAAACGCCTCTACTATATATAAAAACCTATCACTGTTTGGGCGGCGGATTTCTCTTTTTAAAGTTTCGTCGTCGCAAATTTTTTCGTTAAAGCCAATAAGCCCAGTCTCAAGTGAAACAAGCGCTTTTTGGAACGACTCTTTAAAAGTTCTGCCAATACTCATAACTTCGCCGACAGATTTCATTGCGGTTGTAAGCGTAGAGTCTGCCTGCGGGAATTTTTCGAAAGTAAAGCGCGGAATTTTTGTAACTATATAATCTATTACAGGTTCAAACGAAGCAGGCGTGCCGGTAATATCGTTTTTAATTTCATCCAGCGTATAACCCACAGCCAGAAGCGTTGCAACTTTTGCAATAGGGTATCCGGTAGCTTTAGAAGCAAGCGCCGAAGAGCGGCTAACACGCGGGTTCATTTCGATTACAATCATTCTGCCCGTTTTTGGGTTTACTGCAAACTGCACATTGCTACCGCCGGTATCTACGCCGATTTCGCGCAAAATTTTAAAACTTGCATCACGCATTCGCTGATACTCTTTGTCTGTAAGAGTCAAAGCTGGCGCAACAGTTACAGAGTCGCCCGTATGCACACCCATTGGGTCCACATTTTCTATTGAGCAGACAATAATACAGTTATCAGCACTATCGCGGATAACCTCCATTTCGTATTCTTTCCACCCAAGCAGCGACTCTTCTATTAAAATTTCGCTAATCGGGCTTGCCTCCAGCCCTTTTTTGGCTATCTCTTTAAACTCATCTATATTGTACGCAACGCCGCTTCCGCCGCCTGCTAGCGTATAAGAAGCCCTGATAATAAGCGGAAAGCCAATCTCTTTTGCCGCCTCTAGGGCTTCGTCTAAATTGTAAGCGTATTTCGAAATTGGCAAATCCATCCCGATTTTAATCATCGCTTCTTTAAAAGCTTGTCTATCTTCGCCTTTTTTAATAGCTTCGGGATTAGCGCCCAAAAACTCAACACCCTCAAGCATACCCTTTTCATACATACTCATTGCAACATTAAGCGCAGTCTGCCCGCCCATCGTAGGCAAAATGGCATCTACACCCTCTTGCTTAATTATTTTTGCAACCGTCTCTTCATTAATCGGTTCTATGTAAGTTCTGTCGGCAAACTCCGGGTCTGTCATAATAGTTGCCGGGTTTGAATTGATTAAAACAACTCTGTAACCGAGC
>JALVXO010000022.1 GCA_027022775.1 Campylobacteraceae bacterium | reverse complement strand
AAAAGAGAGTTTTGATACAGAGGGTTACTTTAAAGCGGATAATATTAAGATTGTTTCGCATAAAAATGTGGAAGTTACTATGGGTAAGGTGGTTGTTTCGCTCTATTACTCTAAAGAGTTTACAATTGTAAAACACTCAAATAAAGGGGTTAAAGTAAAAGACAGCCGCGGCAATTTGTATTTGGTGGAGTTTGACAGAAAAGATTTGATTGATGATACAAAAAATCAATCGGAAACTGAAATAACAGTATATTCAAAAAATGGTAAAGCAGAGGAGTTAATCTCTTTTATTCTTGCTATTTTAAAAGACAACTTAACATCTATTTACAGTAATAAAAGATACAAAATTAAAAAAGGCGGCAGGGAAGCAGGTGATTTAAAATTAACTGTTTTAAGCGATGAAAAGCTTGATTTTAGTTTGATTAAGTGCGAATCTTTAGAGGAGTATAAATTTGAAGAGAAAGAGTTTATTAAAGAGTATGACAGGCGCTTGATTAATGAGTTAAACAGTAATATAGAAGAAGAAACCGGCAGAGTTATAAAGATTATCGAGAAAAAAACTAAAGAGCCCAAAAACAGTAAAGAGAGAAAAATTTTGCATTTAAGCGATTTGCATATAAACAGCAGTTTTCATATAGAAAATGAGTTTAACTATTTAATAAAAATAATAGAAGACGAGAAGATAGATTATATTGTTTTAAGCGGCGATATAACAGCAAAAGCGGAACAGAGCGATTATGAAATTGCGTATGAATTTACTAAAAAACTGATGGAGTATTTTGAGCTATCGCCACAGCAAGTAATAGCAGTGCCCGGAAATCATGATTACAACAGGACAATTACGCTAAATGCATACAGCGTTGAGACAGTAAGAGGTAGCAGTTTTAGAGAGAGGGTAGATTTTAGGATTAACGAAAAGGTTTATTTGCGGCGAAATGAGAAACGTTGGAAAGAGAGATTTAAGAATTTTAGCGAATATTTTTATGAGCCGCTTTATCATCAAAGTTACAGCTCTGATACGGTTAAACAGACTAAAATTATGGAAGATGACAATATTTCTTTTGTGTTGTTAAATACATCTATTAAAATTGACCACTTTTATCCTTTAGAGGTTGATATTGATTTAAATAGCTTTATTAGTGCAGCAAGCAAATTAAAAAACGGTGTTAAAATTGCTGTGGGGCACCACCCGATAAATTATGAGAGAAGTTATGAATTTGTGGAGAATTTGAATCTGTATGAATTTGATGCCTATATGCATGGGCATGTGCATAGAAACAATTTGGTATCTTTTGATGATTTAATAACCCATAATAATTCTAAAAAATTGATATATGTCGGTGCCGGCTTGTTTTGGAATTACAGCCCCACATCTATGAGACCGGGTGTTCCGTTGCGTTTTAATATTGTTACTGTCTGTTTAGAAGTGGATAAAGATAAAAAATGTGATAGAAAAAGCCGTATTTCTGTTAAAACTTATGAGAGAAAAGACCAAGACAGCCCGTGGATAGAGGCTTGTATTTATCCGACTGCAGATGGAAAAAGAAGCAGTGTTTGGAATGAAATGAAATGCGATGAGATTAGTGAATAAATAAAAATTTGAGTTTTTAAAAGCTTTTTTGCTAATTTTATTTGCAAAAAACTCAAATTTTATTGCTTTGAAAATACCTTATATTCGCTATTTGCAAAAAAATATGAAGAGAGGAGAGACTTTATCTCTCTTTCTTGTATCTTTTTATCTTTTTGAAATTTTGAAAAATAAATGGCAGAAAAAAGATAATTTCTAATATCAGTGAAATGGCGACAACTTTAACTGTGCCGTTTGGGTCGTTTGTAAATGGCAAGCCGCCTGTATTCATTCCAAAAAAACCTGTTGCCAGTGTCAGCGGCAGAAATATTCCAGAAAGCAAAGTAAGATAGTAAACATTTCTGTTCATTCTCTCATCAACTTTTGCTCTGTAAAAATCGTAAAGGTTATCCAGTTTTTCTGCACCGGCTTTTGCCAAATCGCGCACTCTTGATATCTCTTCTTGCAAATCATCATAAGCGTGTCTGTTGTATTTAATCCCCTCTTTACGCAGCTGTGCTATAAAAAGCTCGCTTACAATTGATGCATGGAACATAAGCCTATGGATTAAAGAGACATCTTTTTTATAATATATCCATTTTTGCATAAAGTCATCGCTTAAATTTTCTTGATAAAGCGATTCTTCCAAATTATCTATATCTATATGATACTGCTTAATATTTTTAATAAGTTTTTCTATTTTTTCTTCTAAAAACTTTTGCAAACTGCTTAATTTTCCAAAATATTTTAATTCATTTTCATCTCTGTCAAATCTGAACACATCATCTTTTTCTATTATAAATGCATAAGATTTTACAAAAATATCCCGGTTTACATGTGGCAGCCTTAAAACCAGGGTATAAAAATTATCACGTTTGATAAAATCGGATGGGTGGTCTTCGCTTTGAATATCTTCCAGCAGGTAACTGTCTAACTCTTTTAACTTCATAAATTGCCTTTTTGGGCGCTATTATACTTAAAAATGTTACAAAATGCAACTTTTGTAGCAAAGTAAATTTTAAAAAGGTTATACAATTTCATTGACAGTTAAAATTTAAATTAAAAGGAGTGTAAAAAATGAAAAAACTGTTACTATCTTCTGCTGTGGCTTTATCTCTGCTAGGAACTCAAGCTATGGCATTAGAACCAAATGCAACAAGCAAAGCGGTTTCTGCTTCGGCAGTAGTTAAAGCAAAAAAAGATGCAAAAGCACATAAAAAAGAGGTTAAAATTGTAAAAGAGGCTGTGGAATCTGTCTCTTTGGTAGCACAAGTGATTGCACAGCTAGATGCAAACAAAAAAGATGATGCAATTAAAACTCTAGAAAAGGCTATTGGCAAAATAGAAGTGGTTTTAAGCAATCCAAAAGCTCCAAAACTTATTCCAATAGACAGTAAAATATTGGTTCAGCAATTTGTGGGAAATGCAGAAACAGTAGAGACTGCAGTAATCGAGGCAGAAGCGTTAATGACCAAAGGAAGGGTGCAAGATGCCAGAAAAATTGTGTGCGGATTGGCTGACGAAATAGATTTTTCTACAATCAACCTGCCTTTGGCAACATACCCTGCAGCATTAAAAGAGGCGGCAAAATATCTGCATGATAATAAACCTCAAAAAGCAAGAGCGGTGCTTGCAGAAACACTTAACACTTTTGTAAATATTACAACCGTAACACCGCTTGGAATTTTAGAAGCCCAAAGCCTGATTGATGCAGCCAGCAAAATTGCAAAAAGCAATAAAAAGCTCGCACTTTCACATCTGGCACAGGCAAAAGCGGCGCTTAAAAAAGCTAAAGCACTTGGGTATACAAGCAGCTCTGATACAACTTACAAAATGTTAAATGACGAAATAAGCAAAGTTGAAAAAGAGGTAAAAGGCAAAAATAAGGCAGGAAAGATGTTTGAAGAGTTAAAAGAAAAACTGAAAGAGTTTAAAGAGAAAGCTTTAAAAACCTTTAAAAAGTAAGGAGAGTTTATGACAATTATAGGATTTACAAAACTTGAAGCGCTTTTTAGAAAAGCCGCTTCGCTTGATATTCACAAAGGGCATGCCAAAGAAATAGTTGAAATTGCAGAGAAGAAACTGCACGATTTACTGCTTGCAGCAGAGAGAAATACAAATATCAACAACAGAGAAGTGATTTGGGAGAGCGACCTTCCAATAACCAAGGGTTTGCAAGAGACAATAATTGAAACAAGAAAGTTAGAAGAGGAGCTTAATATCGATGATATCTTAAGTTACCTTGCCAGCATAACACCGCTTAAATACCCTCTTGCAGGTGATTTAGAAGCAAAACTGCCAGAAATCGCGGGGGCTATTTTGGTTGTTATAGCAAAAATAATAAAAGAGGTAAATGAAAACAGCAGAGCGGTAAACCACGAAGCGATTGAGAAGTGCTCAAGAATTTTGGATTTAACACTTTAGCCTAAATATTGGGTTTAAATAAAACTAAAGGAGGATTAAATGCTTAACTATTCAATTTTTGTAAACAATAAAGATGTTACGGATAAATTTGCAAAATATAGCAAAGTGGTTGGCGCGCTGTTTATGATTACAGGTATTTTGGGAATATTTTTCCCTGCTATAATGTCGCTGACCTCTGCCATATTTATCGGCTGGCTGCTTCTTTTTAGCGCTTTTTTGGCAGCATTTCAAACCTGGCAGGTAAACAGAAAAGATTGGTGGGGCTGGCTTAAAGCGCTGCTCTTTTTTGTTGTTGCAGTGCTGATATTTTTTAACCCATTAAGCGGAATTATTGCGCTTGGAATTCTCTTTACTGCATACTTTTTTGTAGATGCCGTTTTAAACTTTTCGCTGGCATTTAGCATAAAGCCAAACAGTATGTGGTGGATTGCTCTGCTTAACGGAATTTTATCTTTAGCAATCGGGGTTTACTTTTTTATAGCCATAGCAGACCCGTTAAAAACAATATGGCTGGTAGGAATTTTTGTAGGTATCAGCCTATTTTTTGACGGCGTAATGCTATGGAGCTTAGGCAGCGCCGCTAAGAAAGCTTAAAGCCCAAAGCTAAATATTATGCGGCTTTGCCGCATTATTGTTAAAGAATACAGACTAAATGCCTGCAAGATTTTAATTATTTTTTAAGTTTAAATTAGTGGCCGCAGCCGCAGCTTCCGCCTTCGCAGCCGCTTCTTTCTACCTGACCGGTTTCTGCTTCGATTGGGGTTGCTTCTCTTTCGCTTACTACTGTTACATTAAACATTAAATCTTTGCCAGCTAGCGGATGGTTAAAATCTACAGTAACGCCATTATCGTCAAAATCAACAACAGTTACTTGAATAGTTTCGCCATTCTGCCCCTGTCCGTAAAGCTGCATACCTTTTTGTAAATCGATGCCTTCAAACTGCTCTTTTGGCAAAGTTTGAACTGCTGCTTCATCCCTTAAACCGTAAGCCTCTTCAGCTTTTACCAAAATATCGGCGCTTTCACCTTCGCTCATACCTACTAAGGCTTTTTCTAGACCAGGAATGATTTGACCTTTGCCCATTACAAACTCTAAAGGCATACCGCCTTTATTAGAATCAATTATTTCACTTTTGCCGGCTTCTGTTAACTCATACTCAATTCCGACAACACTGTTTTCAGCTTTAATTGCCATAAAAATCCTTTATAATTTTATAAAACCCGATTTTATCTTAAAACCCTTATAAAAAGCTAAATGTTTGCGAGGTTTATTAGAAAGGTTGAAGGATGAAGGATGAAGGTTGAAGGGTGTAGGGTGTAGGCGCGGCTATGCCGCGCGCTAAGAGCTAAGAGTCTAGAGCCAAGAGCTAGCGGTGCGGCTGCGCCGCGTTTAATATTTGCGGCTTTACCGCTTAAAAGCGAAGTTACATTGTTAGTTTTCAACTATAAACTCTAATCTCTGTGCATTTCGTTCTAAGCTTTTTTGCTTTGCAAAAAACTATTAAACGCGCGGCGTCAACTTAAGAATTTCACTTTTATAAAGTGTAAAGCTTAAAGCAAAATTTTGTAAAGAAATGCATCCCGTCATTTCATACGGAAAACGGAAAGCAGAAAACAGAAAACTGTAAATATGTTATTATTATTGCCATTTTCCGTTATCTATTATCCGTTCTTTAAATGAATCCACAGATTTTGTAACCAATAAGTTTAGTTTCCAATTTTCCAGGCAATATATCATTAGAATGTCGGGGTGAGGGCACCCCGACCTACGTTCGAATTACGGAATACGGATTACCGATTACGGAAAAATATTTCTCTAATCTCTAATAAACCCGCTTTGATGGGGATAACGCAATCTAAACTGTCACTGTCAACTGTCACTCTCACTGTCAACTGTCACTGTCACTGTCACCAATTGTGCGGTGCGGCCAGATTACGGATTACTGAAAAAGGAATTATCCATTATCAATTAATCTAAAACCTCAACCCTCAGCGCTCAATTCTCATTTTCAATCTCTATTCACCAAGGTATTTTTTTGCTTCTTTTGCGCTTTTTGAGCCTGGGTAGCCGTCTATTACCGCTTTAAAGAATACTTTTGCATCTTCGCTTTTGCCTTTTTTCTTAAGAGCAATAGCGGTATGCAGCAGCAGTTTATCCATATAAGATGCATTTTCATTCAGGCTGGCGCTTGCCTGGTAGTGGCTTATTGCCTCTTTGTAGCGCCCTTTTTTGTATGCAATTTCGCCTAAATAGAAGTTAACAGAAGCTTTTTTATACCCTCTGCTTAACAGTTTTTCAAATTGCGATTTAGCTTTAGTAAGCCTGTTTTTGGTAATATTTAAAACCGCCTCTTTGTAAAGTTCACTGCTGCTTTTAGGTTTTTGCTCCGGTATCTCTTTCTCTTTAGATGCGCTTTTTGTTTTAACTGTTTTGCTCTCCTCTTTTGGCAGTCTCTCTGCTGATGGCTGCTCTTTTACAACAACTTGCGCCGGTCTGCTCTCTAGTTTTGAAACTCTTTTAGAGAGCTGGTTTACCGCCTCTATTAAACCGCTGTTATCTTTGCTTTTAAGCCTCTCTATTTCGGTTGCCTGCCCTTCTATGATGCTTTTTAACCCCTCTATCTGCTCTTTTAACTGCGAAACCTTCTGTTTAAGCAGAAATATTTCGCGGCTGTTTTTCTTTGCAATCATATCGCTATCGACAAAATCGCTGTCTGAATATACCGACTGCTCTGCGCCGGCAATTGCCAAAAATGCTATTAAAACTAAAACTATTCTCATATTTTCTCCTACCAGTCGATTGATTGAATTCTATCAATCCCTAAATTAAATGATTCGCTTATATTCGCACTGATATTTACAAAGCCTATAGAGCTGCCTTTAGAAGTTCTTTTTATATACATTACAACATTTCCATCATGGCTAAAACGCGGAAACTGGTTAATTCCGCCGCTGGTAAGAGGCCTTGTCTGTGAACCGCTTGTATCTGTAAGATATATGTTAAATTTTCCCCTGCCCTCTTTGCTTGAATAAACCACTTGATGCCCATGGGCATCGCAAGAGCCATTATTTGTCCCGTGGTGCACAATTTGTGTGACACCGCCGCCCATTACAGACATTTTATAGATATTTGGATGCCCCAGGCGGTTAGATACAAAAACGACACTCTGCTCATTGTCTGCAAATTTACCGCCCACATCGATGCCGGTAAATTTTGTAAGTTTTTTAGGCGTGCCGCCGCTGTAAAGGTAGATATCGGGCTGATTGTTCGGCGCCATTGTCAAAAGCAGTTTCCTGCCATCTTTGCTTACATCCGAGCAGGCAAGCATTCCGCTTGTTGTTACAATTACACTTTTTTTGCCGGTATAAATGTTTATCTTAAAGAGATTTAAATTGTCATCTTCGCCGTAGTGGCTGTAGTAAAGCTCTCTCTGGTTTGCATCTGCCCATTTTGGGAATAAGTTAAGCCCTCCTTTAATAATAACCTTGCGGTATGTAAAAGAGTAATCTGCAAGCATAATTTCGGTCTGTTTAGGACCTATATATTTAGAAAGAACAACATAACGGTTTATCCACTCTATCGGAGGAAACTTTGCAGCCTTGTTTATTTCACTTACTGCTTTATGGATTAAAAACGGATACTTCTCCAGACGGCTTACAGTGTAATTTTTGCTTAAAATTCTCTTTTTTGGGTTCCCTTTAAACAGTTTAATATCCAAACTTGCCCCGCCGCTTGGAGTTTTTTTAAAACGGTAAATAAGGGTGTACTCCCCCCTTGAACCAAGTGCGATAACCGGGGTATCAAAAGCAGCTTTAGAGACATTCCCATCAACCCTAAAATGCCCACTCACTTTTAAATCGGCGCTAAATAGCCTGTTTACCTTTTTTACATAAGCTGGGTCGCTGTCATTGGAAAAAACCAGTGAGACTTTAGAACGCGAATCGACATTTTTTTCAATCTTTAAAACCGCATCCGGCTCTGCGGCTGCTAGCAAACCTAAAAAAAGCATTAAATTTATTAAATATCTCATAGAAAAACCTTGACTTTTTTTAGATTTTATCAAGAAGCCGCTAAAAATTATATTAGATAGTATAGAAAAAAACAATTTTTTATCTTTTTATTTTTCAAAATACTCTCTCCAATCCTTTTACACTTTAATATTTATGTTTTTAGAAACTATATAATCTAGCTTATACTTATAAGAATAGAGTGATTTTGGATGATGGCCAGCCCAATTATCCAGGCAGCTATAAACCAAAATTTTGCATTAGAAGGATTGGAAACTTTTTTTAAAAATAAGTGAAAAAATGAGATAAATGTAAAATCTTTCATCAATTTAAAAAAATTGTATTTTTCTAATTTTAAATTATAATTTGTGTAAAAAAGTAACTTTTTAAGGTGATTTTAAAAACTATATAAAACTGTTATTACAAAAAAATTACATATTTAAACTCTCATCTATCCAATTAAAATAGCTTTTATTTCCATCTGCAATATTTAAAACAATAATTTCCGGTATTGTATAGTTATGATTTTTATTTAAATAAGATTTTAAATCATCAGCTTTATTTTTAGCAGTTTTAAACTCTATTTTATACTCTTTTGCAGATTCTATACCGCCATTCCAATGGTAAAAACTCTCTATTTTAGAAATTTGAACACAGGCACACAGCTTCTTTTCAAGAGCGCCTTTTGCTAATTTTCTAGCCAACTGCTCCGAATCTGTAGCAGTTACAACAACTATATATCCGCCCATTTTCTGCTCCTTATTAATCATGCATCAGATAAACTTAATGCATTGGTAAATTATGCAAATATTACAGAAAAAACATTTATTTTATTCTTATAACTGTATTCTATTTTTAAATCTAAAGTTTTTGCAATGTTTAAAACCGCATAAAGCCCCAATCCCAGCGAATTAGAGCTACTATTAAAAGGTTCGTAAAACTGTTCTAGATTTCCTTTTATAGCTTCTCCTCTGTTTTTTATTATAACTCTGTTTTTTTCTACAATTACTTCTGCTTTCTTATCAGGACTATATTTTATTGCATTGTCTAAAAGATTTTTAAAAAGCAGGGTAAGCAGACTAAAATCGCTTTGCACAATAAAAGGCTCTTTTATATTTAAACCAACCCTCTTTTGATCTGTCATTAACATCTCTTCTGATTGCTCTAAAATATCTATAATATTAAATTTATGTATTTTTAAAATATATCTGTCGCTGATTAACTGTTCTACTTTAGCAAACTCATCAATAATCATCTCCAACCTGTCAAATACTTTTTTAAACTCTTTTTGACTCTGTTTGTCCTTTAATAAAGAGTTTATTACCCTGCCTCTAGCAAGAGGGGTTTTAAGCTCATGCATTATTGCCCTTAAAAAGAGCTTTCTTGAGTTTATTATATTTTTTAAAGATTTCAAAGCATCATCAAGAGTATTGGATATTTGAGCAATTTCATCTTTTCCTTTAAGTTTAAAAGAGACATTTAAATCGCCGTTTTTAAGTCTATTAACCTTTTTTTCAAGCTCTTTTAACGGTTTAATACTTTGTATAATTCCAATATATGCAAAAAACAAAACTCCAAATAAAACTAACGCAACTAGCCAAAATTTAATGTGGCTTTGTTTTGTTAAATCTTTTAATAAAAAAGGTTTTTTTTCTTTAATTTGTACATATAGATAATAACTGTTGCCATCTTTTAATATTTTTGCAATTGCATTTCTAGATTTTTTTTTAGCAACAGTTTTTAAATTTAAAGTTAAATTTTGGGAACTTTTTTCGATTTTAAACCCCAGCTCTTTAAATGTTTTTTGTAAATTATGCCGGTTTGTTTTAGTATGAATTAAAAAAGAGACAACTTTATCGTATCTTTTCAAAAGCATTTTTTGGTACTGTATGCTGTCTAATTTGTAGCGCAAATATAAAAGTGAAAAAAGCACAACAGTTAAAAAATAAAAAATAAATTGTATTTTTCTAACTATTTTCATGATACACCAGCCTGTAACCTACACCTCTTACAGTTTTAATAGAACCTATAGAAGATATTTTTTTTCGGACTCTATTAATAATAACTGCTAATGAGTTGCTGCTAGAATTTGCAAAAACCGTACTGCTGTATAATATCTGCTCTTTTGAAACACTGTTTCCGTAGTTTTTAATTAAAATTTTTAATACTTCAAACTCTGCAGGAGTTAAACTTAAAGCTTTGCTGTTTAAATAAATTGTGCTGTTTTTCTCATCTAAAAGCAAAGGCTCATTTTTCTCTTCTATTTTTTTATATCTTCTTAAAACCGAATAGATTCTGGCAACCAGCTCTTTTGGGTCATAAGGTTTTGGCAGATAATCGTCTGCACCCAAATTTAACCCCTTTATTTTATCTTCTATATCGCTGCGTGCGCTTGATATTATAATAGGAACAGCACTTTTTTTTCTAATCTCTTTACACATCTGCAAACCGTCAAGCCCTGGAAGAGTTAAATCCAAAATAACCAAATCAAACTTCTCTAAAGGCACGCTTAAACCGATAAAAGGGTCTGTATAGTTTTTTAATTTAATATTGTGCTTTTCAAGAAAACTTCCAAGAAGCTTTGCAAATTCAAAATCATCTTCTATCATTAAAATATCAATTACTTTATTCATCTGCATCTGCTTTATCTAACTCTTTTTTTACTCTTTCATCTATTTTTTTCATAATTTTTTTTAACTCATCTTTATGTTTCATAACCATTTTATAGCCGATTTTTTGAGCTTCTAAAGTCAGTTTTGGAAAAATTTTTATACTCTTTTGTCCAACATCGGTTTTATAAAATTTTATTAACTCATTAATCTCTTCTAAAGTAAAATATTTTGCATAAAGCTTTATAGCTTCTGGTTCAATCGCTTTCCATGAAAGATACTTTTTATAAAACTCTTTTATCTCTTTTTTCCCATATATTAATATAGGCTTTTTAGCAATTACCCTTTTGGTTGCAATATCTATCATTTTATTGTAACTTTTTTCTATATGTGAAATTTCAAACAGCTCCTTAAGCGCTGCAGTTTTATTAAAGTCCGGTTCAAGATTTTTTGCATTTAAAAAAACAAAAAAGAAAATTAATACAACAAAATATCTCATGGCAACTCCTCAAAGTAAAATTTTACAAATATTTAAAATTATACATTGCCATTATTAATAAAGATTAATGCATATAAAAACTTTGAAGCCTTTGAAGAAAATCAGCACAAAAGTGCTGCAGGCAGAATTAAGTTGGTTAGTTAGTACTATTATCCTCTGCACTGATTTCTTCCAGTACAGCTTTGCCTTGTAGCAGGCAGATATATTTATCTCCGTTTTGGTAGTGCCATATTCTTATTTGGGTATCTTCTGTTAAAGGTTTTGCTTCCTGTTTTGGATTTACTTTTATAGCATCACCTTTATTTATGTCGCATCTGTATTTTCCATCTGGCTGCAAAGGTCCGTGGGGAACCTCTTTTTGAACCTTTTGCGCTGTCTGTTTTAATGCCTCTTTGCCTTTCCCTCCGCTACAGCCTGTAAATAGTATTGAAGCTGCTGCTATTAATGCTGCTATTTTTAATTCTCTTGCCATTACTTATCTCCAAATTTAATTGTTTTACTCAATTTAGTATCTACCACTATTACTTTTTGCTCTTTATCCTCTATAATCTCTACTTTAGTGCCAGGTGCAAACTTTAACGGTTTATCATCATAAATTGTTGGATTTGAGTATTTTTTTGCACATTCGCTGTCATCATACTTAAATCCTGTCTCTACTTCTCCGTTTTGTTTGCTCAATAGCGCATAAGCAACATAAGGTTTATTGCTGCACTCATTGTCGCTGCTTCTTGGCGCCATTTTACTGTTGGCTTTAACTTTTAACTCAAGGTTTGCGTTATCTTTTTCTTCTTGAGTTTCAAATTGAGAATCTTGTTTTATTGTTATTACAGCACTCTCTTTGTTATCACCTTTATCATATATAATTTTTGTATCTTTTGGCTCTTTTACGGTTTTATACCATAACTGGTAATTTATCTCTTTTGTTTTTATGCCGCTGCTATCTTTAGCATAAACTTTTACCAATCCGTTTGGAGCATTGCTGCTTACAACTTCAAAGTTTCCTTGCTCATCTGTTTGCACCTCTTCTTTGCTTCCATCAGGGAAGATAACTGTTACTGTGCTATCTGGTTTAAATTTACCGCTTATTTTAACTTCGTTATTGATATTTGACGCACTTGCTGAAACTGCAAGTATTGCACTGTTTACATAAGATTGTAACTCCTCTTTGCTTTGAGGCTTAACTCCTGCTTGGGAGACCATCTGGTTATACTTTTGAAGCTCCTCTTTGCTTAAGTCCTGGGTATCTATACCTGCTTCTTTTAAATCCTCTTTTGTTGCATGAGGAGATTTCTCTACAACCTCTTTTATTTTATCTCTGTTGCTATCTTTGTTATTTTCATTGCCATTGTTGTTATTATCGCCTTTATTGTTATTACTGTTTAAATGTCTGTATTTAACATTTAATTTAGCTTGGTTTATTAACTCTTCTAACTCTTTTATGGTTTGAGGCTTTTTGCCAAACTGGATTAAATGGTTCAATTCGGCAAGCTCTTCGCTGTTTAATCCTGCTGCTCCTTGAGCGCCTAGGTTTGTTAAATCCTCTTTAGAAATGTTTGGAGCTTTTTTGATAACCTCTTGTAATCTATCTGCTAACTCTTTACCTTGATTAACCAATTTACCTAATTCACCTATCGTTGTTGGTTTAGGGTCTGCTTTTTCTATAAGCTCGTTAATTTGAGCAAGCTCTTGCTCTGTTAACTCATCTGTTCCGTCAACTCCGGCTTCTTTTAAATCTTCTTTGCTTGTGCTTGGTGCTTTATCTACCGCTTGTTTTACTTTACCTGCTTCTTCAATTGCACCGTTTACCAAGTTTTGCAACTCTTCTTTAGTTTGCGGTTTTGGGTTTGCTTTATCTATATTTTCGTTAATTTGCTTCATTTGCTCAGGCGTAATTGTTTCAGGTGTGATTCCTGCTTCATGCAGTAAACCTTCGGTTGTATTTTTATCGCTCTCTCCAGCTTCTACTGCCTCTTTAACTTTGTTTGCAAGCTCTTTTGCATTATTTACAAGCTCTTGAAGCTCTTTTTGAGTTTGTGGCTTCGGATTAGCTTTGTCTAACTCTTCATTAATTTGCGCAAGCTCTCCGCCTGTTAAGTTGCTTGGCGTAATTCCTGCTGCACTCAACAACTCTTGAGTCGTATTTCCTTCGCCGTTACCCGTATCAACAGCCTCTTTTACTTTTTCGGCAATCTCTTTAGCGTTATTTACAAGCTCTTGCAATTCGCTTTGAGTTTGAGGTTTCGGATTAGCCTTATCTAACTCTTCATTAATTTGCGCCAACTCACCCTCTGTAAGTTCGCTAGCACCATCAATTCCAGCTTCTTTTAATTTATCTGCAGTTGTGTTTGCATCGCCGTTACCTGCGTCAACAGCTTCTTTAACCTTATCTGCAATCTCTTTAGCGTTATTTACAAGCTCTTGCAATTCGCTTTGAGTCTGAGGCTTCGGATTAGCCTTATCCAACTCTTCATTAATTTGAGCAAGCTCTCCGCCTGTTAAGTTGCTTGGCGTAATTCCAGCTGCACTCAACAACTCTTGAGTCGTATTTCCGTCACCGTTACCCGCATCTACTGCTTCTTTTACTTTATCTGCAATCTCTTTTGCATTGTTAACAAGTTCTTGTAACTCTGCTTGAGTTTGCGGTTTTGGGTCAGCTTTGTCCAATTCCTCATTTATTTGCACCAATTCGCCTTTTGTTAAGTCACTAGGCGTAATTCCCGCATCTGTCAATAGTGCTTGGGTTGTGTTAGCATCGCCGTTACCTGCATCAACTGCTTCTTTTACTTTATTAGCTAACTCTTTAGCCGCATTTACTAAATCTTGTAACTCCTTTTGAGTTTGCGGTTTTGGATCGGTTTTATCTAACATTTCATTGATTTGAGCTAATTCACCCTCTGTTAAATCAGCTGCACCCTCAATTCCTGCTTGGTTTAGT
Source organism: Campylobacteraceae bacterium (assembly GCA_027022775.1). Lineage (GTDB taxonomy): Bacteria > Campylobacterota > Campylobacteria > Campylobacterales > Sulfurovaceae > JAADEQ01. Next base: position 4,227 of record JALVXO010000022.1, on the reverse strand, counting down.
AAATCTTTACTTGTGTTAAGATCGCCTTCGCCTGCGTCTACTGCTGCTTTTACAGCTTTTAGGGTATCGATAATATTTTGCAACTCATCTTTTGTATCTACATCTTCTTTACTTAAACTCTCTAATGTCTTATAGAATGCATTCATAATATCATCATCAACACCATCCGTATCTACGCCAAGGGCTTCTAAATCCTCTTTTGTAGGTTTATCTGCTGCATTTGCATCTTCGCCTAAACCTTGAACTTTATTAGCAGCATTTATTACTTTATTAATCTCTTGGGCCGTTGGGTTTTGTTTATCGCCGTAATTTCCATGCTGAAGCGCATCTACATAATTAATACCCTCTTTTGCACCGCTAACACCTTCGATAGAGTTAATCTGCTCTGCGCTTGCAGGAGTGCCGTTTTTGTTGCCGTTGATATCTTCTACAACTTCACTCATTCCTGCTGCCGCACTGTTTACGGCATTAATCATAGCTTGAACCTCCTCTTCTGTTGCAGGGTTGCTAAATGCATCAGGGTGGCTTGCAATATATTTTCTGTATGCATCAATATTTTCTTCTTTAGCACCGCTTACACCATTTAGAGCATTTAACTGCTCTGCTGTTAAATTAGCTGTATTTGCATTATTTCCGTTATCTGCATCTGTTCCGATAAATTCTAGTAATTGAGCAGTACTGTTTTTGTTAGGATCAAACGGGAATGGGTCAACATTATCATTCTCTCCGTCGCCGTCACTGTCTAAATCTAAATAGTTAGGTGTGCCGTCATTATCAATATCGGCTGTTCCTTCTATAGCATCTTCTATGCCGTCTCCATCTGAATCTGTATCTTTTTCATTAGAAATACCGTCACCGTCAGGATCGCAGAATCCATGCTTTAAACCGGTACCGCTTCCGCGCATACTGGTTGGACCCTCTACACTTTGCCCTATTATTACAGAGTTATCTGAATCTGGATTCCAAGTTACATTATTCAAAGTCCCATTTTTTAACACCATAGGAATCAATTCACCATCATTAGACTTTTTGCCGTATAGTAAAACTTTACCATTTTTTGTAATTTTAACTCTAATTACCGGACTTGTAGCATTGCCTTCTAATTGCCAAACCTGCGGAACGTTATCTTCACCATACCCCTTATTTGTATCGGCAAACACTACTTTGTTTCCACTGCTGTTAAGATAATATTGCAACTCATCACTGCTTATATTTACATCATTTACACTCATGTGGAAAGAGTTATCTAAATAGTAAACATTAAATTCAAACCCTTCATCTGCTGCCGGTGCAGAAAACTCTTTTGTCTCACCATTTTCAATAGAAAAATCTACATATTTTCTCTCATTAGGGCACTCCATTTCATCAGGAATACCATCTTTATCACTGTCGGTATTTGCTTGGGCCTTGTTTACTGTATTAATCATTGCCTGAACTTCAGAAGGTTTAGCAGGATCGCTAAATTTATCAGCATTTGCATTAATATACTCTTGATAAGCCTCTTCATTTTCCGGCAATGCACCGCTTACACCTTCGATTGAGTTAAACTCTTGAGCCGAGATATGAGCATCCGGCAGCTCGCCAGACGCATCTTTTCCAATAACTTCAAGCAAAGAGTACTTGCGCCCTGCCAAAGCAAATATTACACCATCTTTTAAATCTACTTCTCCATAATAGTAGCCGCCATCTTGTGTTAATACTTGCGGTTTCTCATCTGCTAAACTTCCATCTTTATTGGTATCTACTAAAATAGCATAGTTAGAGTTACCTTCACTCAACGGAGGAAGTGTAAAATTAGGATTTGAAGTATTAAACCTTATCCACACTTTACCCACATTGCCTCTATTTTGCACTTTCCATTTTCTGGTGCTGCTCTGCCAGCCAGCAGGCGCATCATTTTCATCCCATGTCGAACCGCCGTTATTATGCGCCCAAATTAAAAATTGCCCATCTTGCAGTTGCGGACGGTTTTGATTTATATTAGAAGATTCAAAATCATTATTTGTAGAAATTACCACAATACCGTCTTCGTTTGTAGAACCCGAAACCCTTTGGTCAAGCCCCGATGCATCATCACGGCCTAAACCTGCAATAGAGTTTATAAACGGGTCATTTGCAGTTAAATCAAATATAGTATTTCCCTTACTATCTACATATTTGTCAACTGCTTCGTTTTCTAAATTAATGCCATATTTTATAGAAAGGTAACTATCAACTTTTAAACGTTCTTCTTCTGTTAAAGCTCTATCATAAATAATAGTTTCTGACATATTTCCATTAAAGTCATAAGAGTGGTGCGAACCTGCCCCCAAATATGTCTTATGAACCTTTTGTCCTACTGTTCCATTGTATGATACAGAATCTCTTTGATAATGATTTGTAAAATATATCATAGAAGCGCCATCATATACTCCGCTAAAAATTGTCGGGGTCATTGCATTGTTTGGTTTATTGCTCGCAACAAAATAATTAGAATAATTATTTATCCAAAATCCCATATCTGTATTTGAAGAACTGGAAGTACATAAACCAAAACCGCCGCCTCTCCACGAATAATCTGCACTTGCATTAAAAAAACATTGCCAGTTGTCTCCATCTGTGCTGTTTCTTTTGCCCACTGTAAAAAGAGTTAAAGATGTTGCCGAAGATTCAATGGGATCAAAATTTCCTATATAATGTGTCTGTCCTCCGAAATTTATTGCAGGGTTAAAGTTATTTGCTTTTGTTTCATAATAAACAGTATCGCCATTATTAGGATCTGCATTTTTTGTAAAAGATATACCCGATACTTGATCTTGCCAACTTCCAGGCTTACACCCCTCTTCATAGCAATCAAGTCCTTTATCGGCTTTTACCCACATCTTTAAACCATTTTCAACTCCGCCTGGAGCAGAAGCAAACACTCTTCCTCCTATCAAACTTAAAACAGCAATTACACTTAATACAACTCTCTTTTTTTCTATTTTTCTCTTTTTAGATTTAGCCATCAAAATCCTTTAGTGTAATTTAACATAATAATTACACAATTATACACTATTAGAACAATAATACCATAAAATGGGTACATATTGACATAAAATATACTTATTATTGAGTGCTCTGAAAATTGTTATTTCACTTAAGCAAGTTCTATTTTTCGCTTTTATATAGCAAAAAAATTCATTATGAGACCACTGCACAATAGTTAGTTCCAAAGTATGGTGCTAGAAAGTATCAGAAATTAAATAAAATTACTCGAAAGCATAGCCAAAGCTAAGCCCAGAGGAATTTTTTTGATTTATGATATTTTATAGTGCCGTAATTTGGGCTTACTATTGTGCAGTGGTTTCATTAAACTAAAATTTTGTATTAGATGGTGCATCAGATGTGATGGTGCCTGGCAGGGGTGCTGAAGAAAAACGCAAGCGCACCCGGAGGATGAGAAGCGTTAAGCAAAGGCAAACTGCTTTGCCTTTGTAGCTTCGAAACCGGAGCGTTGTGAGCGAAGCGAACCGCGGAGGCAAAAGCGTTAAGCAAAGGCAAACTGCAGGGACGCTATGCAAGAGTGCATAAACGCTTACTAGCTCACAGCTAAAAAGTTAAAGCAGTTTAACTTTTTTTAACGCTGTTGCTGTTTGTAGCTTCGAAACCGCAGCGTCCTAAGCAAAGCGAACCGCGAAGGCAAAGGCTTTACTTCAGTGCCCATGCTGCCAATGACCAATGCAGATAGAGTATTGGCTAATGCAAATTTTGGGTTAAAATAGACTTTTCTGTTCAATACTTTTTTTCTTTTCCTTTTTCGGCGGCTCTTTATCCAAATGGCTCAGTATAGACATCTCTTCAAGCAAAGCCGGTTTTCTGGCATAAATCTGTTTTATATTTCTGTAAATACTCCCTACAAACTCTTCGCCTCCGTCATAAATTTTTGAAATTTTTAAAAGCGTTTTTGCCAAATTGGCATATTCTCTCCGAGTATCGGCATAACGCAATTGTTCATTAATATATAATCCATAAAAACGGAGTATCTCTTTAGAGTAACTCTTTTTGCAATACTCCCCGTAAGTTTCTAAAAAATCAAAATACGGATTCTCTTTAATAACTTCAAAAAGCTCATCTTCCATACGCTCTTTTTTATAGATATAAGCCAGTTTTCTATTTAAATAGAAGCTATCTTTGGAATATTTGCTTTTTAATTCATTAATAATTTTGGCAAGCTCTTTTTTCCACGCTTTTGAGCTGTAACTCTTT
>JALVXO010000021.1 GCA_027022775.1 Campylobacteraceae bacterium | reverse complement strand
TTTGTTGCCCCTTGCTTTGCAAAAATAATATTCAAATTGGACATATTTAAAAATTTATGCAATACAGCCGAGAAAATTGCACTAATTGGCTGATGCCTAAAACCGTGTGTAATATCTAAAAGAGCAGTCTCATTATCTTTTATACTAGAAATTAAAGAGAAAACACTTTCAAAAATATCATCTAAACTGTTATGCTCTATCTCTATAAATTCAACATCTGTACTGCTAAAATCCAAAAGCCCTTTTTGAAAAGCAATAGCCTCTTTTGTTCCCAAAAAATAAAATTTATCATTATAATTCTCTATTAAAAAATGTGTTGCATTATAGTAATTTCCGCTTTTTTTACCCAAATTATCACAGTCATAATAAACTTTATCGCCTCCAGACATTCCTAAAATGCTAATAACCATTTTAATACTCCCTAAAAATCACATGTTCAAAAACAGAAAACTTTTCTACTTTGCCATTAACGACTCTTTCGCGCACATTTCTTGTTGTTGTGGCATAAACCGCTTTTACCCCCAAAGATTTTACAAAGCCAACCATTTGGCAGCAAGCTCCAAAGTCGCCTTGAATAAGAGCATAATCCCCCTCTTTGGCATTTTGCTTAAGAAACTCTTTAACCGGTTCCAGATACTCTTGCAAACTCTCTATATGCGGAGGAATATTAGACCAAAGTTTTTGCAAATCCTCCGGCAGGCTTACAAACTCTTCTGCTCCCAAGCTGCGCTTTGCATCCTCTTTTTGCGCCTGAGTTAATGTGTGTGAAAACAGTAAAAACATTTTTTTCATAACAGTTCCTTTCAACCCAAATTTTGCATAAGAAAGTGCATCAATACAGATAAAGTATTGGCTAATGCAAATTTTGGGTTTAATTTTTACCGTAATATATCAAAAATTTTATCCTAAATCTGTCTAATTAACTCTTTATTTGCAAAAAAAATGCTAAATAAGTTTTGCTAGACAGTTTTTGACTTTTTAAATTGCTATAATTACATTAAACCCAAATTTTGCATTAGAAGGTGTATCAGATGCGTTGGTGCTTGGCAGCAGGGGTGTTGAAGGAAAACGCAGGCGCTCCCGGAGGGTGAGACCCGTTAAACAAACGATACCTGCGTATCGTTTGTAGGGTCGGAACCGCAGCGTCCTAAGCAAAGCGAACCGCGAAGGCAAAAAGGCTTTACTTCAGTGCCCATGCTGCCAATGACCAATGCAGATAGAGTATTGGCTAATGCAAATTTTGGGTTAAATAATCCCAAAAGGAGGCAACTATGGGTTACTGGTTCGGTAAATTCAGCGATTGCTACCCTTGGCGCAAAACTCCGACTAAAATTGGCAACACCTGGTACACTCCTTACGGCGAAGTTGTAAGAAATCCATCTGCATATTTTGCAGCTATTGAGCGTAACGGCAGATACTGGGAAGGCAACACAGGCTGGGAGGGCGAAAGATTCCGCTCTTGTAATATCGATGACGATTATGACGACCCAGATGACTATATTCCAGATTTTGACGATTTTGAACCCGACCCGGATTATTATGCTGATGAACACGAATTTAGCAGCAGTTATGAGCCGTGCGACTATGATGAGTATTGCGATTATGACGATTACGAATACAATCAAGATATTTACAATCCGTAAAATCACAGCATAATTGCTGTTTTTCAAAACTGCAAACCATACCCAATAAAACAATAATTAAAAAGGAGAATACAATGAAACAAAGAGATTTCCACAAACTGGCAATTATAAAACGCCAGGCAAGAGGATTTACAAGCTCAATCCCTTCTAAAAAAATTTACAGCCGCAAAATAAAACACAAAGCAAAGGCTTTTTAATGCAAAACTATATTATCTGCTACGATATTTTCGACAAAAAACGGCTCTACAAAGTGCGCAAAATTGCTTACTCTTACGCCCTTGGCGGACAAAAAAGCGCAGTCGAAGCGCCATTGAGCAAAAAAGATTTAAAAGAGTTAATCGATAAACTCTTAAAAGTAATAAAACCAGAAGACAAAATAAATATTATCCCTTTTAACAACGAACCGTTATGTTTTGGCAAAGCCCAATTTATCGAATTCAATAAGGGGCTTATAGTAATTTAATTTGCTATTTAAAGGATCATATTAAATGAATATTATAATCATAGACAAAAAAGATACCGTAATTTCAACCACTACATCACAGCTTTTAATCAATAAACAAAAAGTTCCTTTTAATCTTATAGACACAATTTTAATAGAATCTCGCACCGATTTAAACACTAAAGATATAAACCGCTTAACCAAAAACGGGATTTCTATAATTATTTTAAGCTCCAAACAGTATATAGCCTCGGTAATCAGTGCGCCAAACAGCAAAAACGCCAATCTGAAAATCGCTCAGTTTACCGCAGCGCTAAAGCCTTTAGAAATTGCTAAAATGGTATTAAAACTAAAAATTGCCTCACATATAGAACAGTTAAAAAAACACTCAATTAACCTGAATAAATCACGCTATTTTAAAAAAACAGAAGATGCAGGGTCGCTTGATGAACTGCTAGGAATAGAAGGCAGTTTCTCAAAAGCTTATTTTACACACTTCTTTAACCTTTTTCCCAAAAAACTGCACAGCGGCAAACGCACAAAACGCCCTCCAAAAGACCCTTTAAATGCAGTTATGTCATGGCTGTACACCATATTTTACCACTTAATTACCGTTAAACTCTTAAGCAGCGGTTTCGACCCGAACATCGGATACCTTCACCGCCCGTTCCGCGACCACAACGCCCTCTCTTCTGATATTTTAGAAGTTATCAGGGCAGATATAAACCAATTTGTTTTTACCCTTTTTAACAACCGCTATTTAACCTCTAAAAGTTTTAGCAAAAAAGGAGAAGGCATCTATTTAAGATACGAAGAGAGAAAAAATATTTATCCGCTTTTGCAAGAGTTTCAAGCCCAGACAGAACCAAAAATCACCAACACAATTACAGCAATAAGGAGTATGCTGTGAAAAAAATAATCCTGCTGCAAAACCCCAAAAGCACCATAAAACTAAGCAGTGAGTATATAGAGGTTTTTACCCCGCAAAACAGTTTTGTAATTGCAAAAAAATTTATAAAAGCCTTTTATATAAACCGACTAACTGTGCTGCCGGTTAATACCTGCATTAAACTTACTCAAACTGCGCCGGTATATTTTATAGACAGCAACGGTTATGTAAAAGCGCGCCTAAAGGGAGAAGATGAAGAGATATGATTTTTTAATCTGCTACGATATTGCCGATAACAAACGATTGCAAAAAATTGCCAAAACATTGGAAAAAGAGGCAATTAGAATACAATTTTCGGTTTTTCTTTTTCCAAAAGCAAGCAAAGAAGAACTCTTTGCCCTGCTTGATAAAATTTTAAAAATTTACGATAAAAACCAAGATGACATTAGGGTTTATAATATAAAAAACAGCGGCATTCACCTCGCATCTGGCATAAATTTGGAACAACCGTTTAACTTTATATAAAGGAAAACTATGGACGATTTAAAACAACAGATAGAAAAACTAGTATCAAACCAAGAAGATACAACAAATGATCTTTTGCAGCAAATACTGCAAGAGTTAAAAAAAGTAAATATTAATCTAAAAAGATTAAACAATATACCAAAAAACCGCAAAAAACAAGACTATTACAACTTTATAAACAAATTGCGCAAAGATTTAACCCCAATCCCGGAGCAAAATATATTCCCGCAAATAAATTTTAAAGACAGACACATTGGAGTAACAAAAAACGGCTACCTTTACGATAAAGAGACCAATGCAAAATTAAAACCTCATCAAGCTTATGAAATTTATGAATTTTTGTATCAAAACCGGGATAAGCTGGAACAATTTGTCAGTTATTAACCCAGTCTTACTACAAAAAAGTTCCAGCTTAACATTTGTAACTTACAGCCAAATGCCAATCTGCAATCCGGATAAAATTTCTCCTGTATAAAATAAAAAATTTGGTTATACCAAATTTTTAATATAATGCCAAAAAATGGAGATATTTAAAAAACATTTAAAATTCGCTTAAGGTTTGTCTAAAATTGTTATGTCCATATTTTCGATATATTTATTTCTAAAAAATGTCATTTTTTACATCAAAGCTTTTTTTAAGAAAACTAATACTATAATAAACCCCGAAAACACGGTTATTTAACAACCCAATGTTGCTATTACAAACCCGACCCGATTTAAGGGGATTGAGACAATTTTTTTATTACCATTTCTTTGGCTTTTCTGTATTACAAACCCGACCCGATTTAAGGGGATTGAGACGTGTTTTGACGGTCACTACTTGCCCGTCAATTTCCATTACAAACCCGACCCGATTTAAGGGGATTGAGACTTTTCGTTTACGGGAATTATAAGAGTTTCATCCCCATTACAAACCCGACCCGATTTAAGGGGATTGAGACAAATCTAGTTTGAATATATATATTTTATCTTTTATTACAAACCCGACCCGATTTAAGGGGATTGAGACCCTTTTTATCCTTATGATGTCAAACCCCCAGGACTCGATTACAAACCCGACCCGATTTAAGGGGATTGAGACCTTCTCAACTTCTTCTTTTAATTTCTCAATTTCATTACAAACCCGACCCGATTTAAGGGGATTGAGACTGATATTGTAAGCTCATTGTCAA
>JALVXO010000020.1 GCA_027022775.1 Campylobacteraceae bacterium | reverse complement strand
GCCTCAAAAGTGCACCAAATTATCCTAACCCCAAAACCTCAGCCTAGATACTACATAACCAAAGCCACCTACCTTTTAGGCTACGCCAAAAGAGTGCTAAGCACCTCGCTTTTAGATAAGCTTTTGCTGAAGGTTTGAGGATAATTGATAATTGAGGAGGAACGCCGTCATTCCCGCGAAAGCGGGAATCCAGAGCAATTTATACCAGAGTAGTTTAATGCAAAACATATTGACTTTTCAAACCGCGGATTCCCGGTCAAGCCGGGAATGACGGGATGCTTTTCTTCTTCTCGCCTCAAAGCTCTGGCTTTGAGATGCATATCGGAGCCAAAAGTATTAACCGAAATCGGCTTAACCAGACAAAATTACACTTTTGAAAATATAGAAATTTTCGTAAACAGCAATAAAGTATTTGAAAACGGCGAATTTAGCTCTGCAGATATAGAGCCAAAAATTTTTAACCCCGAAACTCCGGCAAAAAATATAAAAATAAACCTTTTAAAATATTTTAACCACCGAAGAAAAAATGAAAAAATATCAAAGCATATTCAAACAATGGGTGCAATTTTAAAGTTCTTATAAAGAAGAAGCAATTAAAAGAAGTTACAATAACAGTAAATCAAAAATAAAAGCAACCGGTATTACGATTGATGAATATAAAATTCTAGTTCACTCTATCCCATCGGATATAAAAAAATGGAACCCCTGCATTTTTGACCAAAAATATGGAAAAACAAACCTCTTTAACTGCATATCTTACGCAAGAAACAACTTTGCCCATGCAAATAAAAATAACGGCTACAAAAACATAAAAGAGACTATCGACAGTCTGTTTAACGAATAGAAAGAAAAAATTATAGACGGGTTTGTTTTGGAATAGTTTATATATTTGCATTTTATAATTTTTTATAGTATAATGGTAAAAATTTTAACATTATAGTGGTAAAAAATGATAAAAAGAACTTTAGAAAAATCGATTATCGAAGCTTTAAAAGTGTTTCCGGTTATTTTATTAAGCGGTGCTAGGCAGGTTGGGAAATCTACTTTGGCTTTGCATTTGCAAGATAACTATTTAACTTTTGATGATGGGGAAATGAGGCTTTATGCCAAAGAGAATCCGAAAGCTTTTTTGGAGAGTTTGGAACTGCCTGTTTGCCTGGATGAAATTCAAAAAGTTCCTTCTATTTTGGAATATATAAAAATAGAAGTGGACAAACAGCAAAAGAGCGGTGCATTTTTACTGACCGGAAGTGCAAATGTGCTAGAGCACGAAGAGGCAAAAGATACTCTTGTGGGCAGATTGATAGAGTTTAAACTTTTTCCTTTAAGTTTAAAAGAGAAAAACGGAAAACCGCAAGAAAATATTATAGAAAAGATTTTAAACAGAGATTTTAAACTTGCCAAAAAAGATTACGGCAGTGAAATTGCATCTCATATTTTAGAGGGCGGTTACCCTAAGGTGCTTTCGCTTGATGATTTTCAAAGAAATCTTTGGTATAAATCTTACATTAGCACTTATATAGAAAGAGATGCCAGGGATTTAGCAAATATTAGAGATATAGACAGCTTTATAAAATTTGTCTATATTTTGGCTGCAAGAAGTGCAACTTTACTTAATACTTCGGCTTTAAGCAGAGATGTCGGAACCAAAGATATAACAACTCAAAATTATATATCTATTATGAACAGAATTTACCAAACAACCCTTGTAAAGCCTTATTACAGCAACATCGGAAAGCAGTTTGTAAAGTCGCCAAAAATCTTTTTTAACGATACCGGCGTGCTTACAACGCTTCTTAAAATCGATTCTAAAGAGGCTCTTGCAAAAAGCCCGTATAGCGGGCAGGTGTATGAAACTTTTGTATTTAGCGAACTTATAAAGCATATATCTTATATGCAAGAGAGTGCGCAATTATACCATTACCGCACTAATGATAAAAAAGAGATGGATTTTATAATAGAAGCAAAAAATCAAATTATCGCCATAGAGGTAAAGCGGAGCAAAAGCGTTAAAAAAGATGATTTCAAACACATTATAGATTTTCAAAATAAATCAACTGATGATATTTTGGGTATTGTGTTTTATGATGGAGAGATGGTAATAAAATTTAGCGAAAATTTGATTGCTATGCCGTTTGGATATTTTTTGTGATTAATTTTAAAAAGAAGTGGTGGGTCCTCCGAGACTCGAACTCGGGACCGCTCGGTTATGAGCCGAGAGCTCTAACCAACTGAGCTAAAGACCCTCTTGAAAGCCAAAATCTAAGACTCTTTGTTAATCATTCCGATTTTGGTGTCGGAATTATAATGCTTGTAAGCTTTAAAAGAGATTAAATTTTCTAAGATTCCAAAGAGAAATGCAAAAATTATAAATGATGTTCCGCCGTGGCTAAACATCGGCAGTGGAGCCCCGACCACGGGGGCTAAGCCGATAACCATATAAATATTTACTCCCATATAAACGAAAAACAGAAATGCCAAACCGCTAGAGATTACTACTGTCCTGTAATCATCGCTGTATATATGGGAAATTACTAGCAGATGGATGATTAAAAGGATATAAAGCACGATTACGATTACCATTCCTTTAAAGCCGTGGCGCTCGCCTAAGTATGCGAAAATAAAGTCGGTTGTAGATACCGGCAGGAATTTAAGCTGCGTCTGGGTTGCTTCGTCTTTACTTTTACCCTCTATGCCGCCAGAACCAATGGCGATAAGCGCTTGCTGAACCTGATAGCTTGGCTTACCTAAAAAGTCATTGATTCTCTTTTTTTGGTAGGGTTTTAGCAAAAAGTTATAAGCAAAAGGGACTACAAATGCCAGAAAAACAATAATTGTAGTTACCACTTTCCAATTTATTCCTACAATATAGAGTGTGCCGTATGCCGCCAAAACTAAAAGTAGAGTGGTCCCTAAATCGGGTTCTTTAAATATAAGGTAAGATGGTATTAAAATAATCATAGATAAAATAATAAACTCTAAAAAACCGTAACCTTTTTCAGGTGGAGGACGTTTGGCAATTAAAAAAGCTAAAAAAAGCAAAACACTAAGTTTCATAAATTCTGAAGGCTGCATACTGAATCCACCAGGAAGAACAAGCCATCTTTTTGCACCCAAAATAGATTTGCCCGCAACCTCTACTGCTAGCAGAAGTAAAATATTTACAATATATGCAAATGGAGCAAACAACCATAAAACATACTTCCAAGGAATATATGCTGCAATTATAAAAACTATACCTGAAGCCACATAATATAACATTTGTTTATGAAAAAGATTTGGATTCATCTCTTTTATTAACATAGATGAGACAAATAAAATAGGGATAATTTGCAAAATTAAAATATAGTTAAAATTTTTTGTCATTTGCTTAAAATAATCTATTATTTTTTTAAAATCCATAAAACCCTTTACCTTCTATGCCAATTTTGGTATGATTATACCTAAAAAAGTTTAGATGATGGAAAATTGGAAAATTTATAAAAGTTTTAACAAATTAAACGGGATAATTGCAGGCAGCACCACTAAAAATGTTGAAAAAAATTATAGTTATTCACTTGCTGTTCACACTGGTGAAAAAGTAGATTTAATCGAACTAAATCGGAAAAATTTTAGTGAAAAATTTCCAGAAAATTATAAATTTATTACATTTTTGCAAATTCACAGTGATATTGTTATTGATGTAAGCGATTTTAATTTTTACACAAATTGGTATAGAGGAAGCATAGAAGCAGATGGCATGGTTACTAATAAAAAAGAGGTAGTATTATGCTCGCTGACTGCCGACTGCTTGGCGCTTCTAGCATTCGATCCAATAGCTGAAATTATTGGTGTTGCACATGCCGGCTGGAGAGGAACACAAAAAAATATTGCAAAAAATTTAATAAAAAAGATGCAAAAATTGGGTGCAAAAATTGAAAATATTAAAGTTGCACTTTCTCCTTCTATAAAATCGTGCTGTTATGAAGTTGGTGAAGAAGTTGCTAAGAATTTCACTCAATTCAGTGAAGCTCTAGTGAAAACAGGTGAAAAAAAGTGGCATTTAGATATATCAATTGTGAATAAGTTGCAATTAATGGATTTAAACATAAAAGAAGAAAATATAGAAGTAAGCACAATTTGCACTTCTTGTCAAAACAGCGACTACTTTAGCTACCGTAAAGAGTGTGGCTGCACAGGGAGGTTTATTAATTTTATTGCAATGAGAAAGCAAGATTGAGATTTTAGGATTGAGAGGTATAAAAAGCGTCATTTCCATTTATTGGCACAAAGCTTAAAGCTAAAAGCAGAAAGCAAAAAAATTGTCTGCCTCCTGTCATTCCTAACAGAAAAGAGACTGTGCAAAAACCTAAAAAACAACGGAAATGAAGCTTTAATCTCATCTTATTATTACCATTTGCTGGTAATACAAAAGTCTCACCTCCAATAAACTCCAAGTTTGTTTCATAGTCTCTACGGCTAGTCCTGCAGATTTTTTTATGTACATCTCACCTTGTCTCATTCTCTCAAAAGTTAAGACTATTTGTTGGTGCGGTAATAATTTAACGGCACTTCCCTATATAGTGTTTTTTTCCTTAATTTCTGACTATTTCAGCTTCTCCGCTAATTAATTCTACCTCTGTTTTTCCAGTATCTAAATTGGAATATATTTTTAATTGAGGGTTTTGTGATATTTTTACTATTTTATCTCCTCTTTTTAC
>JALVXO010000019.1 GCA_027022775.1 Campylobacteraceae bacterium | reverse complement strand
CTTCTAGCCAGGCTGCATAGCGCGCATACTGCGTCCAGTGTTTTGCCATCTCTTCGCGTGCGTATCTCTCTACCATAACTTCTTTTCCTTTAGTTAATTTGGGTAGTATTTTACTAAATTATTGCTTTACCGATAGTTATAATAATTTTTTTCTATTGATATTTTTTATAAGGAAGTAAATGCCTTTTTTAAAAGAGAGATTTTACCAGGGTGAAAGAAAAGCTGCTTTTGCTGTTTTAATTAGGAAATATGGCATAACTATGGGGCGTGCGCAAAAGCTTATAGATACAAAAAGGGTAACTTGCAACGGTGAGATTGTTACTGCAAAAAATCAAATGCTTCAGGGGGATATTGAGGTTTTAATTTTTAAACCGCAGCCTAAAGGCAACAGGCCGATTTTTAAATGCAGCGATTTTGCGCTGTTTGATAAACCAAGCGGGGTTTTGGTTCACCCAAAAAAGATTTTAACCCACTACTCTATGCTAGATGAGATAAGAACTTACGCCGGCCCCTTTGCTAATGCTGCTCACAGAATTGATAAAGAGACTTCGGGGCTTTTGCTCTCTAGTGTAAATAGAAAAAGTGAAGTTCTGCTAAAAACTATGTTTCAAGAGAAAAAGATTAAAAAGAGTTATCTTGCCTGGGTGCGCGGCAAAACAAAAAGCAGTTTTATTGTTGATGAACCGATTTTAGTTAGAGATGACTACTCTCTTTGCAAACATAAAGTTGAGATTAACCCTAAAGGTAAGGAGGCAAAAACTGTTTTTAAAAGATTGTTTTATAATTCCGATATTGATGCAAGTTTAGTAGAAGCTTTTCCGCTGACTGGAAGAACTCATCAGATTAGAATACATCTGTTTCACGTGAAACACCCAATTCTTGGCGACCCGCTTTATGGCACAAATTTTGAGGTTGCAGAGAGTTATTTGGATAAAACTTTAACTTCTAAAGAGCGTTTAATTTATACAGGTGCTTCTAGGCTTATGCTGCACGCTTACTCGTTGGAGTTTACTATTAAAAATCGATTTTACTTAACTTCTAAACTTGATTTTACAAAAGAGATTAACAATATCGCCCCTAAAGAGTTGCAAAATTTTAGTGATTTAGGAGATTTTTGGAAGAAGTAGTTGACTTGCTGCTGGTTATTGGTATATTTGAAAATTTAACACCTCTCCCAGTATACCAGCAAGCAATTCACTAAAATCGTCTATTCCTCTTTTTATAAACTTTCACTCCCTATTTGCCAAAATTGTTTCATGTGAAACATTATATTACATCAAATTTCCAACCAAAATTTAATGTTTCACATGAAACATTAAACCTTTTCACCCTCCCCTGACTTTTAATTTTTAACTTTTAATTAAAATCAGTCGTCTTTTCTTGCTGCTATTATAAAACCTATTACACCTACAATTACTACGCCTATTACTATTGCATAAAGCGCCATATCAAGTTTTGTCATTGCCCTGCTCCTTGTAAATTTTGTTCTCTTAACTGCCCGCATGCTGCGGAGATATCTAATCCTTTAGACTCTCTTATGGTGCAAAGCACCCCTTTGCTTAAGAGGTATTTCTGGAATTTTTTTACATCTTCTTCGCTTGGGCGCTTAAATTCGCTCCCTTCATAAGGGTTAAAATATATTAAATTTACTTTTGCTTTTATACCATTTAATAGTTTAACAAGTTTTTTGGCTGCTGTCAAATCGTCATTTACATCTTTGATTATAAGGTATTCAAAAAGCACTTTTTTGCGTAAATTTACCGGAAATCTGCGCACTGCTTCCATAATTGATGCTATATTGTAGGCTTTGTTTATCGGCATTAGTTTTTCGCGGAGTTCATCATCGACTGCATGCAAAGAGATAGCCAGGTTTACACCTAAATCAAGTTTTGCAAGTTTGTCAATTTTGCTGCTAAGTCCCGAGGTTGACACTGTTTGACGGTGCGGTGATATGCTTAATCCCTCTACATCGCTAAATATTCTTATTGCCTGGGCTAAATTGTCAAGATTGTCAAGCGGTTCGCCCATTCCCATATAAACTATGTTTACTTTACGGTTGCTCTCTATCTGGTTGTCAATATATATTTGTAATATCTGCTCTACAATCTCTCCGGCAGTTAAATCTCTTACAAATCCTCCTTTGGCTGTAAGGCAGAAAGCGCACCCTACTTTGCACCCAACTTGTGAAGATACACAAACTGTATATTTTGGCAAATGTTTTATTGTGCCATCTTCATTATATTGTGCCGGCTTCATTAAAAGCAATACTGCCTCAACTGTGTGGCCATCTTTAAGCTGAAATAGATATTTTATTGAGCCGTCAACACTTACCTGTTTAGAGACAATTTTTGAGCTTAATATTTCAAATTGTTCGCTTAAATTTTTGCGCAACTCTTTTGGCAAATTTGCCATTTGCATAAAATCGGTAACTTTTTTATTATAAAGCCAACCGTAAAGCTGCTTAACTCTAAATTTTGGCTGGATAAACTCTTCTAACTCTTTTTTTGTGTAGTTGAGTATGTGTTGCTTCATTTTATTAATCCTAAATCTTGTATCTTTTTTTCCAATAAATTTATTGCTTTTTTATGGTTTTTTTTAAACTGTTCATGCGCATCTTCATAGCAGTAATTTGTTACAATAAATATTCCGCCAGCAGGAATATTAAACTCTTTCGCAACAGCCATTACAGAGTAAAATTCCATGTTTTCCGCCTGCAAGTTTAGCTTTAAATATTTTTGGCTCATCTCTTTAGAGGCGGTTATGTAATTGGAACTGTTAATAATTGTTTCATGTGAAACATCATCTGCACTGCTTATTAAATTATCAATCGGAGTGTAAGCAGATTTTGTTAAAAAACCGTGCTCTATATTGGATGCGGTTTTACTCTCTATTATTTCAAAAATCTCTTTTTTTCCATAACTCCCCGCTGTTCCAACAAAAAGCAGAAATTCGGGCGGATTCATAAGACAAAGCCTTGTTAAGTTTACAGCACTGTTAACAAGCCCTACCCCAATTGGAACAGCGCCTTTTATCTGTTCTATATCTCCTGCGCATATTAACAAGTTTATTCCTTTCAACAATTAAAGCTTAAAGCATAAAGCTCAAAGCATAAAGCTAAAAAAAGCAACCCGTCATTCCTGCAAAAGCAGGAATCCACATACGGATTACGGAATACGGATTACAGATTACGGAAAATAAGTTTTCTAATCTCTAATCTCTCTTCGATAAAAGAGCCCTGGATTCCCGCTTTCACGGGAAAGACAAAATTTCACAACTTTAAATCCTTGTCTCTTAATTTTTAATTCTTAATTCATTTGTGCAGCACAGAGCTACACATTCATACAGAAAACGAAAACAGAAAACAGTATTTTTAAAAAATCAAATCCTGCATCCTCAAACCTCAAGCCTGAATCCTCAACCCTCATATTCTAACCGCAATCCCCTGCTCTTTTAGGTAATGTTTTAAATCCATAATATCTATTTCGCGAAAATGGAAAATAGAAGCTGCTAAAGCGGCATCGGCACAGCCGTTTACAAAAGCCTCTTTAATATGCTCCATTGTTCCTGCTCCTCCGCTTGCAATTATCGGTATTTTGGCAACTTTTGCAATTTCGCAGTTTAACTCATTATCATAGCCGGCTTTTGTTCCATCTGCATCCATGCTTGTAACCAACAGCTCCCCTGCCCCTCTCTCATAAGCCTCTTTAGCCCAAGAGAGAGCATCTATTCCGGTATCTTTGCGTCCTCCATGCGTAAAAATATGCCATTTTTTGGGAGCAACTTTTTTTGCATCTATTGCTACCACTATGCATTGGCTGCCAAAACGCTTAGCGCTCTCATTAATAAAATCGGGGCGCTTTATTGCTGCAGAATTTATGCTTACTTTATCGCACCCTACAGCCAAAAGGTTGTAAATATCATCTAGCTCTCTGATTCCTCCGCCAACAGTAAGCGGAATAAAAACCTCTTTTGCAACCTCTTTTACAATATCTACTATGGTTTTACGCTCTTCATGGGTTGCAGTGATATCCAAAAAGGTTAATTCGTCAGCTCCCTCTTTGTTATAGCGTTTTGCAACCTCAACTGGATCACCGGCATCACGCAAACCTACAAAATTAACCCCTTTAACAACCCTGCCCCTGTCTACATCTAAACAGGGAATAATTCTTTTAGCAAAATAATCCATCTAAATTCCTAAATGATTTTTTGTAGTATATCAAAAAAGCGGCAAAGCGGCCTTAACAGCATAAAGAGCCAAAATAGGCCCTATTTTTTAGTTTTATTATTCTCTTTTTTTGAAGCTTGTTTATTATCTGCTTTCATTGCAGATTCTAAAATATTATTTAACTCCTTAATATGGGGCACTAATTTATTGCGTGTAAGCATTTGGCCTTCGTAAGTCAATTTACCCATTGTTGCCAAAACCTTTTTGCCCGTTTTTGTTTTATAAAAAGCAATTATATCTTTTAATTCATCTGCTGTATAATACTTGGCATAAAGTTTTGCCAAATCATCTTTCATTGAATCCCAGCCAATATATTTATTATAAAAGGCTTTTATTTTTCCTTCTACCTTTTTAAACTTTGAATTTCCCCTTACCAACCTCTGCGTAGAACTGTTTACAGCGGCTTCATAAACCTTTTTTAAATTCATCTCTTCTAAAAGTTTTTTTGCCTCTTCAATAGAGCTTTTTTTACTGCTGCTAACGGTTTTTTTGGTGCTGTTGGCCTCTGGCTTGGCAGATTTGTTTGCTTCAGCGGCGTTTAAAAAAGAAACAGTCAAAAAAATAGAACAGAGCGCTCCCATCAGACCCTTTTTTTTCATTGTAATCTCCTCGTTTTTAGTAAATCAGACTTAATAATTATACTATAT
>JALVXO010000018.1 GCA_027022775.1 Campylobacteraceae bacterium | reverse complement strand
CTCCTGTTTTGCTATGCTGCAAAAATTAATTTGCAAACTTTTTTAACTGCTTAAATGCCCTTAAAATCGGCATTTTAAGTTTTAATTAAGCCAACTTTGAGTATAGTCTTATACCGGTTTACAAACTTTTTGCACATTTACCTATCAAAAGTGCGTAAATAGCTCTTTTAAAATCTAATGTTATGTTATTTAGGTTTTTAAAAGAATTTCAAAAAACTCCATAAAACGAGCTATGACCCGACCGCAGAAATGCAAAAGGGGATTAAGACACTGCTTCTACACGCTCAAGAATTGGAATTAAAAATGATGACCCGACCGCAGAAATGCAAAAGGGGATTAAGACTGGTCCCATCGGACCAAATTAATACTCCAAATATTATGACCCGACCGCAGAAATGCAAAAGGGGATTAAGACAATTTTAATAATGCCTCCTCTGCCTGCTGTGCATTTAGAATGACCCGACCGCAGAAATGCAAAAGGGGATTAAGACACATAATTAGTTCTAGCCATTTCTATCTCCTTTCGTTCATGACCCGACCGCAGAAATGCAAAAGGGGATTAAGACCCTCACCTATTTTTAATCCTGACCGCCAGTGTTACCAGATGACCCGACCGCAGAAATGCAAAAGGGGATTAAGACGATTTCGGTATAGAAGTAGTTAGCAGCCAATCCTCATGACCCGACCGCAGAAATGCAAAAGGGGATTAAGACACTAAAACCCTTCTACCATTAATGTATTTTGTTTTCTTATGACCCGACCGCAGAAATGCAAAAGGGGATTAAGACGTGATTACCAAAATCATCTAGTATTTAGGGGTCAGGTGATAGTAATAGCATTTATTTTATTGACAATATGGAATTAAATACTACTATTACTATCACCTCGAATTCTCCGAATTCTTTTATTATTGTTATCACCTCATGGTAAAGGTAAGATAAAAGTTAAGCCCAAAGAAAGACACAGTGAATTGGCTGTTAATTTGTCAGGAACAATAAGTTTATTCTTATATAAAACTTTTAAAGAACAGGACAAAACATGAACAACTACACCCCGCCATATACAATTACATCTAAAATAGTCAATCTAATTTCTCAAATAAGCGAAGAGATAGGGAAAATAGAGGTAAATAGAGAGCTTTTTGCTAGTCCTAAATTAAGAAAAATTAATCGTATAAAAACCATTGCAGGAACTCTTGAGATAGAGGGGAATTTTTTGGGCGAGGAGAAGATAACTGCTATTTTAGAGGGTAAACGGGTGCTTGGGAGTTACGAAGAGATAACTGAAGCCAAAGGGGCTATAGAGGCTTACAGGCATTTTGAAAAGTATGATTATAAAAAAATTGAAGACCTTTTGCTGGCTCATAAACTTATGATGGGGCAGATGCTTAAGAGTGCAGGAAGTTTTAGAAATGTAAATGTCGGGGTTGGCAGTAAAGAGGGAGTTACGCATATTGCACCGCAGGCAAGTATGGTTGCTGGTTTAATGGAGCAGCTTTTTAAGTGGTTAAAGAAAAGTGATGAACACCCTTTAATAAAAAGCAGTGTATTTCATTATGAGTTTGAGTTTATTCACCCATTTAGTGATGGAAATGGCAGAATTGGGAGGCTTTGGCAGAGTTTAATTTTATATAGCTGGAAAAAAGAGTTTGGCTGTTTGCCGATAGAAAGCATAATAAGAGATAATCAAGAAGAGTATTATAAAGCGATAGAAGAGTCTAGCCAAAAGGGTGAAAGCACGCCGTTTATTGAGTTTATGCTAGAGGTTATTTTGCAGACTTTAAAAGAGGTAAAAAGAGAAAATGTCCCAATAAGTGTCCCAAAAAATGTCCCATTAAAACGGCTGGAAATGATTATTGAGCAGATAAAGAAAAACAGAAATATAACTATTGCAGAACTTGCAAATATATTGAATGTGTCGGATAAAACTATAAAAAGAGATATTGCAAAATTAAAACAAGAGAATAAAATTGCTAGGGTAGGAAGTTCAAAATCGGGATATTGGGAGATAAAGGAGTAATATGTCTTCAATAGGGGGCAGCATTGAAAATTTACTTTTCCCCCGCCCCTTTAAGTAAGGAGACCCCGACCTTGGGAATAGTTTAAGATGAAATTTATATAAAAATTGAACATTTTAGTTTCAAAAGCCGAAAAAGCAAGGTGATAATTATAACTTTTGTTGATTTTTTGTTATTATTATCACCTGACCCCAACTCCGTTAAAAGTTCTGTAAAATTACCCATTTCAGTCATTCTGAGCGCAGCGAAGAATCTCGATAATACCGGCGTAAATTAGTTTCTTCGCTTCGCTCAGAATGACGGTTTAGACAAATTTTGTGAACTTTTTGCGCAGTCCCGCTTTCGCGGGAATGGCGCAGTAGCAGCTTTTAGCTTTAAGCTTTGCCAAATAGATATTTTGCTCTTAACTTAATGGCATTGCACCCCCTCATATATCAAAAGCTAATAATTAACTTCCGATTCTGTTTTAAATTTATATTCGCTATTTGGTTTTAAAAGAATATCAAACTCCCTTGCTAAAGCATTTTTCTTTTTATAAAAACAAGGCTCTTTGCAAGTTGTGGAAAATTTAATTTTACTGCCTTGAGGTATCTTTTCATACAGTTTTATATTAACCTCTTTATCGCCTCTGTTTTTAATGGTGTATTCTGTTTCTACATCTTTTAAATTTTTGGAAATCTTAAACTTTGTTACAGTCTTTGTGCCGGTTATATCGAAATATTTGCCCATTTCCAGAGTAATATTCTCATCTGATGGAGTATTGGCTATGTAGTAGCTTCCTATATAACTCTCTTTTTTATAAACCCTTGCAAGACCGGATGGCATAGGGGTTCCAAGGCTGTTTTCTTTACTGTTTTTAAACTCCAGCACCTGTTTAAAAGCTAGCTTTCTCTGCCCATAATTTGAAAATTCTGAATTTAGTGCCAATGCGAAGCGGCTGAATTTGATATCTTTAGCATCCAGCAGCAGCACTTGCACTGCCTGATTGTTAAGCAGGCTGATTTTATGCGGCAGTTTGTAAATATGGTAACCGCTTATTGAACCCGGTGCTACAGCTTCTGGTATTTCAGCAATAGCAGGTTCAACCGCATCAACCCCTCTAGATAGAGCATATTTGCGCTTTTTGTAAAGAACCGGGCGGGGGTGGCCTCCTCTATCTACATCTCCTGCAATTAAATTTACATTTGCATCTTTAAAAGATTTGCCGCTGCTGTTTATAATATTTGCCCACAATTTTAAATCCAGCGTTTTATCTTTAAGTGCAACTGTGTAATTGCCGCTCCAGCTGATATTGTTAATCAGGTATCTTAAAACCGCTTCGCTCTCCCCTTCTTTATTTGATTCTACATCCCACACAATATATGGTTTATTATCAAAATCTGCCGGCATAGCGGCGTATATAATAGATTTGTTATCTACTATATAGTAGCTCTCTTCAATCTTAATTATATTTGGCGCTATATTTACAAGGGTGCCTTTTAATGTATTGCCGTTATTATCGTAAAACTTAACAGTTTTGTTTAAGTTTGCCTCTAACAGTTTTAAAGTTTCTAAAGGGTTGTTTTTATAACTTTGAGAAATCAGCTTTACACCGCCGCTCTTAAAAGAGGGCGCTACAGAATCTGGGATTAAAGAGTTGGGTAAATTGCCAAATTTTATACTCTGTCTTCCTTTTTTTAAATTTATCTTTTGTGTCTGGATAACCTGTGCGAAATTGCTGTTGTAAACAGTAATAGAATCTGCAAAAAGAGAGCTTATTAAAGATAGCGCAATAACTATTTTCATTTTTTTCCTTCGTTTTTATATATTATAACAAATTTTGGGTTAAAATTAAGGGCAATTTTGCATGCCGCTTCTTTTAGCCGCAATCTGCCGGTTTTAAACAATAATAACTGAGTTTAATTATTACAATAAAACCGTAACAGGGGCTGTTTGTTTAGCCGCTTTTCTATTTGAAAACTTTTATTGAATTTCTATTAAAAAAGTGCTATTATTATAACCACTAAAATTTCAAAAAGGATAGCCGATGCCAAATAAATATTTTAATCCCGACGGTGACGATATTTTAGATGAGAAGATATTTGGTGCCAAGCCGACCGGCTTTGTTGATTTTAACCGCTCACGCTACACTTGGGACAGCAATATATACGATTTAATGAATGCAAATACATGGTTTCCAAGCGAAGTTAACACTGCAGGCGAAAAGAAAGCGTTTGAGCAGCTGAGTGAAAACGAGCAGCAGATTTATAAACTTACATTTGCCCAGCTTAGCTTTAACGATTCGGCGCAAGAGGAGTATTTAAGCGACTTTAGACGCCTTGCCACAAACAGGCTGGTAAAAGCGGTATTAACTCTGCAAATGATGCAAGAGGTTAACCACTCCAAATCTTATGCGGTGCTTTTGGATGCGGCAGGCAACTCTAACGAAGTTTTTGACCTTTATAAAAAAGATGATGCATTGCGCCGAAAAAATGAGAGAATTTCCGAGCAGTTTGCGCGTTATATTGCCGGAAACAGCGCCGAAGAGATGCTTCTTTCTGCAATGGCAAGCGTAAATTTAGAAGGTATCTATTTTCTGCTTGGTTTCAGTTACATTTATGTTTTAGGCGATAAAGTGCCGGGTGCAAGAGATATGATTAAATTTATTTCGCGCGATGAGATAAACACCCATCTGCCTCTATTTGCCAATATTTTTAAAACAATCCAAAAAGAGAATAAAATCCCTGCAAAAATTATCGATAAAGCTTACGAGATGATTCAAGAAGCGGTTGATATTGAGCTTGAATATGGAAAATACCTGATTAACAATTACTCAATAATGGGATTAAGAGACGACTTAATCGAAGATACAATTTACAATTATGCCAATGACAGGCTGCTAAAAATAGGGCTTGAGCCAATCTTTAAACAGAGTGAACGCACATATCTGCAAAAGCTGGTAGATAAAAACCTTGCAATGAATGATGTAAAACAGAACTTCTTTGAAGCAAATGTAACAAATTACGCAAAAAGCAGCATAGATTTTGATGATTTTTAACAATCCCAAACGGGATTGTTTTTTTGCAATTCTTCTTAAATTCTCTTGTTAAATTAATTTTAATTTCAAGATTTTTATGTATATTGTTCTAAAAGATACAAAATGAGGAGGGAAACATTAAAATAAAATATTTTACAAAAACTCATAAACTGGATTTATTGTCAAAAGAGGAAAAAGAGAAATTAAAAGAGGTAGAAGAGCGGTTTAAATTCAGAAGCAACAGTTACTACCTCTCATTAATAAACAGGTCTGATTTAAACGACCCAATTAGAAATATTATTATCCCCAAAGCAGAAGAGCTGAATGAGTTATACACAGATTTAGACCCTTCTGGCGAACATAGCTACATGGTAGTAAACGGCCTGGAGCATAAGTATGAAGATACCGCTTTGGTTCTTTTTAATAATGTGTGCGGCGGATATTGCAGATTCTGTTTTCGAAAAAGACTTTTTATAGATGACAATGATGATGTGGTAAATGATTTATCAGAGGCGTTAAATTATATAAAAAAACATAAAGAGATAAAAAATGTTTTAGTAACCGGCGGAGACCCTTTGATTACGGGGAGCAAAAAAGTTACTGATTTTTTATGGCAGCTGGCAGAGATAGAACATTTGCAATTTATTAGAGTCGGTTCTAAAATGCTTGCATTTAACCCTTATATTTTTTTAGATACCGATTTAACAGAGAGGCTAAAAGATATTAACAAAGTAAAAAAAATAAAACTGATGGCGCACTTTAACCATCCTAATGAGATTACAGAAGTTACAAAAAAGGCTGTTGAAAAAATAAAAGAAACCGGTATAATGATATATAACCAAACCCCTATAATAAAAGGGGTAAATGACTCTGCAAAAACTGTTTATAACTTAATAACATCTCTTATGTCAATAGATATAACGCCATACTATTTTTTTCAAATGCGTCCGACAGCAGGCAATTACTCTTACTCTGTCGCTATTAATGATGTATTGAATATTTTAAATGAAGCTTTTAAAGAACTTCCGGGAGTTTATAAAAACATTAAGTACACAATGAGCCATAAAACCGGAAAAATAGAAATTATCGGAATTTATGACGATAAAATTGTATTTAAATATCACAGGGCTGCCGATAAAGAGAAAACAGGAGAAGTGTTTATTAGAAAAAACAATCCAAACGGCCGCTGGCTTGAGGATTTTGAAGAGATATAAACTCCAAAGGAGTCAATATGAAGTATCCGGTAGTCAGGCTGCTGGCTAGAGTTCTTGATTTGACAATTTATCTTTTTATTATAATGCTGATACTGCTGTTTTATACGTTTTTGGTAAGCCTGATTGACGGCACAGAAAACTTTGTAATTTCTAACAGTTATATATTTTATGTATCTGTTACACTGCTGCTTATTTTATTAGAAAGCTATCTTTTTATGATATGGGGCACATCTATTGGCAAAAAAATATTAAAAATTTCGATAGAACGGGTTGATAACAAGCCTATAGATTTTAACAGCGCATTTAAAAGAACAGTTCTTATGTGGATTTTTGGTTTGGGATTAAATCTGCCGGTAATTCAAGTTGTTACTATGGTTTTAGCTTATAATGATATCAGAAATGGAAAACAGACATATTGGGACAGAAAAAGCGGCTTTATAGTGGAAGGAAAAGAGATAACACCGTGGGATCTGCTAATTGCTTTAATATTCCTGACCGCTTTTGTATTATCTTTAATAGTGTTTCTTTTTTATGATAAACTTTAGAGGCAAGTGCTTAAAATTCATAAAACTTTTAACCCAAAAATGTTAATTTTCTTTCAAATGCTCAACTTTTTTGTTAAAATATGAAAAAAAAGATTTCATAATGCCAATAAAAGATATCAATAGCTTGCATTATAAAGAGCTATTTATATACGGAGCTTATTTAACTGTAATTGTTTTAGCGCTAATTGGGAGTATTGTCGATTTTATTTTGGGCAATGAAGATGCATATATATGCATTGCATATACTGTTTTAACACTTTTGGCTTTTAGATACAGCCACAAAAAGCAAAACTTTAAGCAGTCTGCAGTTATTCTTTTTTGGATAAGCGCATTTGCAGAATATCTTTTTTTGTATATAAACAGAGTCGATTTTGATATTATTTTTGCAATTTTAGTGCCTATTATTGCATTTATATCTATGGATATAAAAAAAATTATTTTAAATATTTCCCTCTATTACGCTATTTTGGCTGCACTGCTGGTTTACTTCTATTTTGAAACGCCTAATAACATTTTTTTACACAACTTAAAATATATGTTTGCTTTTGTGATAGCAAATATGTTTATTATTTCATTTGGATTTTTTTACCATTTAGCCATCTCTAAAACAGTCAAAAACCTGCAAGAGACAAATTACCAAAACAGGCTGCTTTTAAAAGAGGTGCATCACCGGGTAAAAAACAATTTGAATTTAATGGCATCTATTTTGGGTCTGCAATCTTTTAAAAGCAACTGCCCTATTTTAAAAAAATCTTTAGAGAGCAGCAAAAGGCGGATAGAATCGATGGCAACCCTGCATGAGGTTTTGTATAAAAGCAGCGAATTAAAAAGCCTCTCTTTAAAAGAGTATATCAATAAACTGGTAAGCAATATAATTCAGAGTGAAAGTTCAAGCAACGTTAAAGTAAATTATCAGATAGATTCTATAAACTTAACAATAAACAGTTTGATCCAGTTTGGAATAATGTTAAATGAAATGGTGACAAACTCTATAAAATATGCCAAAGAGGCAGATGGAACAATTGAGATAAATATAACTTTTAAAATAATGCCGCTAGGGTATAAACTGATATATTGCGATAATGGCAAGAAGGTTGATATAAACAAGCTTGAAAAGGGTTTTGGTTTTAATTTGATAAAATTAACAGTAGAGCATTTTAATGGGGAGATGTACATTTTAACGGAAGGAGGATTGTGTTATAATATATATTTTAAACATTTAGAGGATTAAAAATGTCAGATTTTATAAAGGTTTTAATTGTAGAAGATGAGAAAATACCCGCTATGTACTTAAAAAGCATTATAGAAGAGAGCGGTGAGTTTAAAGTGGTGGACATAGTAGATACTGCAGATAAAACTTTGCAGAGCATTAAAAAGAACAAGCCAGATGTGATTTTTATGGATATAATGATTAACGGCCCAGTAAGCGGTGCAGAATTGGCTTTGAAGATTTATACTCTTTATGAAAAAATTAAGATAATTTTTATGACTGCATATTCAGACGAAGAGATGATAGAGTATGCCAGTGAAGCAAAAGCTTTTGCATATCTGCTAAAACCCTACAGGCCAAAAGAGATAACTGCAACACTCTCTTTGTTAAAATCCAAATCTTCCAGCAGGCATATTAAGCAAAAAAAGCAAAAAGCAGAATTAAAAAACGGGTATATTTATGATTTTGAGAAAAAAGTTTTGACAAAAGAGAATGAAATAGTCAAACTTCCGCCAAAAGAGATGGAGCTTTTAGAAATTTTATGCCATAACATAAAAACAACTGTATCAAAAGATACACTGCTTGAGTCTCTTGGGGTTACAGATGCTTCATTGAGGGCTTTGATTTACCGATTGCGCAAATGCCTGGGAAGCGATGTAATAGTTAGCTCAAAAAAGCTAGGGTATAAAATAGAGGCAAGTTAATCTCTTTTATCTTGTTTTGGATTCATCTATTTCAGCCAAATCCATAACAAAGAAGTA
Source organism: Campylobacteraceae bacterium (assembly GCA_027022775.1). Lineage (GTDB taxonomy): Bacteria > Campylobacterota > Campylobacteria > Campylobacterales > Sulfurovaceae > JAADEQ01. The sequence goes on along the minus strand of JALVXO010000018.1, from coordinate 10,553 downwards.
TCTGTCTTTATTTCTTAAAATCGCACTGCCTATATAATTAAATCTTGGATTCATAAAAATTTTACAGTGGGTATCATCATCAATAATATTTTTTATTGCCTTTTTAAAATTTGGCATCACTTTATCGCTTTTGACATTTCTTAAATAGGTAAAAGTTATATTTTCGCCAACCAGCATAGAGGGTTTTACAGGTATGCCAAAAAACTCTATCCTGTCAATGTATGAGCTTCCTTTGCCGGGTGCTTTTCTGGCAGGGTCATAAGAGGTTCCAGAACCTGTATGTGAAAGAAAATTATGTTTTACCATATCACGTACATGATAGCTTGCAGCAGTTTCCAGCTTTGGATTCCATCTTAAAGGCGGTGCCGGCGGAGCACACTTTGCTCCTTTTGCACGAATATTATTCATATAAGCTAACATTTGATATTTGTATGTATTGTTTGATATAAGTGAAAATTTAGGAAAATTGTTCTCTTTTTTTACCGATTTTCCACTATTAACAGAGCATCCGCAAAAAGCAGTAATTGCAGCAGCAGATAAAAATAGTATGAATTTGCGCATTTAAACAACCCTTATTTTATATTTGTTTTATAATAAACAAAACTATATAAAAATAAGGTTATTTGCAATTTAATAAATACAAAAGATTAAAAGTGTGTAAAAATTGTTATTAAAAGTAACATAAACAATCAGGGGCTTTAATTCCCCCTGCTTCCAGGTTTTACCGCTTTGCTTCCCGCTTTGCACATAGGGCACTCTTCTGGCAGGAAGTCATCGAATTCAAAATCTGCCAGAGAGAAAAACGGTTTATCTTTTGGAAGTTTACAAGAAGGTTTTGCTGTATTTTCAGTGCCGTATCTTTTGCAAAAGCCCCTGTTTGCCAAAGCAGCAAATGCAACAACCTCTGCACCTAATCTTTCTATTATTTCAGCAGCTTCCATCGCAGAACCGCCGGTCGTAATAACATCTTCGCAAACAATTACTCTTTCGCCTTTTTTCACTTCGAAACCTCTTCGAAGCTCCATTATTCCATTTTTTCGCTCCACAAAAATAGAGCGTGTCCCAAGCGCCCTGGCAAGCTCATACCCTGCAATCAATCCGCCAAGCGCAGGTGCACAGACCGTGTCGGCTTCTATACCCGCCTCTTTAATTATTTTTGCCAATTCTGCTGCCAGCATTTCCCCTTTTTTGGGGTCTTCTAAAACTTTTGCACTCTGAAGGTAATTTGAGGAGTGGTGGCCGCTGCTTAAAATAAAATGGCCACTTAAAAGAGCGTCTGCATCTTCATATATTTTTTTAATATCCATGGTTATACTCTTAAAATGTCAGCTTCTTTGGATTTTAAAGCTTTATCAATCTGTTCAATATGCTCATCGGTTAATTTTTGAATTTTATCGTGGGCTCTTTTTGCCTCATCTTCACTTATCTCTTTCTCTTTTTCCATTCTTTTAATTTTATTATTTGCATCTTTTCTCACATTTCTTACAGCAACTTTGGCTTTTTCAGCCATTGCTTTTGCCTGCTTTACTATCTGCTCTCTCTGCTCGGTTGTCATTGGAGGGAAAAAGAGTTTAATAAAATCGCCGTCGTTATTTGGGTTTACGCCTATATTTGCCTGCTGAATCGCTTTTTCAATTTCAGGAAGCATATTCTTTTCCCATGGATTTATAGCTAAAGTTGTGGCATCAAGGCTTGTTATGCTTGCTACTTGGTTAAGAGGAGTGGGTACGCCGTAATAATCAACTTTGATATGGTCAACAATTGCAGTGCTGACTTTCCCCGTTCTTAAAGTCAGAAACTCTTTTTTCATAGCTTCTATGCTTTTTTTCATGTGGTCAGCAGTCTCGTCGTAAATTTTTTGCAACATTTTCCTTCCTTGGAATAAATTTTAACTGTTATTCTATATAAAAATAAATTAAATCCAGATTTAACTAGGCTATATAACTGTTTTTGCATATTTTTTGTATACTCTTTTTTTCGCAATCCGCCCTTTTTTGTGCGCTTTAACATATTTTGCCTTTTTTATTATTTTAACCATCCAGCGGATTTTCTTTAACTCTTTGTACTTTTTGCTTCTGCTCATATTGGATTTTAAAATTTTAGCCCTTTTTATATAATTGAGTTTTAATATATAGTTTAATTTTTTGTAAGATAGCCTAGAGTAGTATCTGATAATTTTTAATCTTTTCAGTTTAGCAAGTTTTTGCAGCTTTTTTCTTTTTTTAAGAGCCAGTTTCTGCTGATGGATTTTAGAGAGTCTTTTTATCTCTTTTCTTAACCTGGCAATATATCTTTTTTCTTTTTTATAATTTGTGCGGTATTTTTTATAAAAATATTTTGTTATATAAAAAGGTTTACTTTTTTTTCTGGAGACCCATTTTGGGGTTTTTCCTTTTATTATAACTTTTGTTCCTATATCAGCCCATTTATAAAGCTCTTGTGCAAAGCCGTCTTTTAGCCTTACACAGCCGTGGGATGCAGGGCGGTTGGGAACATATCCCAAATGGAGCGCAACCCCGCTCCATGTTATTCTTAACATAAATGGCATTTCTGCTCCGCCGTCAGGCTTTGGCCACTCGTTAGAGATATGGAACAGTTCTTTTTCTAAAACCCTGTATTTGCCAGTTTTTGTTTTATATTTGCCTTTTCCAGAAGATATCCACCCTTTAAGTGCCAATTTGCCGTTTTCGTAGGCATAAGCCTCCTGTTTTGTTAAATTTACCACTATTTTTTTATCGGCTTTTTCTTTTGCAAAACTTAAAGCCGTCAGAGATATCAATATTAAAAAGATTTTAAAAAACTTTGACATTTTCAATCCTTTATTGCTAATTGCTTTAAAGCAAATATAGCATATTTTAAACTATTTAATTTATTTTATGGCATTTTAAAAATTTATATATTGTAAATTGACAGATTTACATTTTTGTTTTACAAATTAAAAATACAGCTCCGTATTTTTGTATTAAATAGTCGTAAACATATTTACTGAGCAGAGCGGTTGACAATTTACACATTATCTTTACAATGTATATTTTAAGAACAATAAATGGAACTGTATTGGTTGACAACTGTAAAATTTTTAAAACTTAATTTTATTTGATATAATTTTGCAAAAAAAGGGTTGATATGAAGGTATCTTTAAACTATTTAGGCGATAAAAAGTTTGAAGCAAAAACTTCAAAATCCAGTTTTATTATGGATGCTAAAGAGATTACTCCGGTAGAGTATTTTGCAGCCGGGATTATCGGGTGCACCGGCATAGATTTGGCTGTTTTTGCTGAAAAAGACGGATATGAGATAAAAAATTACAGTGTAGAAGCTGACATTGTCCGTCAATTGGCAGTTCCGTATAAATTTGGCTCTATCCATATTATATACAAATTTGAAGGCGATTTTGACGAGTTAAAAGCAAAAAGGTATATCCTCTCTTCACTAGAGAGTTACTGCACTACAGTCAATTCGATAAGAGATTCTGTAAAAGTAGAATATACCATTGTTTTTAACGGAAAAACCATCGCAGACAAAGAAGGAATAGTATCTGGCAATGGAAAAATATTAGAATTGGAAGACGGTTTTGGCGGAGCCTGCTGTTCATAAAAAGCTGCTCACCCTCCAAAGATACATTGCGCTTTTAGAGTACTATTTTGCAAGGTAATTTACTATTATATATTTTATGTGCGGATTTAACTGCCATAAACCGAAAACTTTTTCTCACTCCCATTGTCCCAATGGGAGTGTATATATAATATGCATTCCAATCAAGGAGAAAAGTCCAAAAATTTGCTACTCTGTCATTCTGAGCATAGCGAAGAATCTATTTACTGCCGTTCTATCAAGATTCTTCGCTACGCTCAGAATGACTGAAATGTAGGGGGGGTCAGGGCTTAACTTTTAACTTTTTTGCCAGTGATGTCAGGGGATCGATTAATATAGGGATACGAGGCATTGAAAATTTACTTTTTCAGTTTACAAAAGTGAAAATTCAACGCCTCCGTGTCTCTCGTCTGCCTGCCGCGTCTGTAATTTGCAAAAAGTTAAAAGTTAAGCCCTGACCCCCCTCATGTATTAGAGAATCTGGCAGTTCTATTAAAGGTAAGGTTAAAATATCCAAAGCAGGAGACAAAATCTATAGAGCAGCTCTTTTTATGCCAACAATGGTAGCCATACAGCACAATACTAAAATTAAAGCTTATTATGAGAGATTAAAAGCCAATGGCAAACATACAACTGTTGCTCAGGTTGCTGTAATGAGAAAGTTACTTGTTATTGCTCATTCTCTTTATAAAAGTGAGGAAATGTATAAAGAAAAATTGTAAAAATACCTACTCATAAAAGGTATAAAAATTGGTATAATTGTTATGTTTTTTAGGATATTTTAAGGTAGCTGACCCCACAATGTATTAAAAAAATGTCATTTTTTGGTTATTGTTAAAAATAAATTGATAAAATTACGATAAAATGGAATTAAAATATAAGGATTGGAATGAGAAGAGTAAAATTAACGCTACTTTTGACACTATTTTTGTATATTTTAAGCGGATGCTGCTGCATAAAAGATAACAGCGGCAGCAAATACAGAATACCGAAAGAGATTCTGCAAAACAGTGACTATGAAAACAGTTTTGTTTATGACCCAAACAGCCCTTACAAAAAGGTTTTAAAAAAGTGCATATCTATCAATAATCCGGAAGATTCCTGCTCTTTAGAAAAACTGCCGCTGCTGATGCAGGAGAATTTCAGCGGTGTGCCTACTAAAGGGCAGATTATGCAAAGGGTTGTTGTTTCTCATAAATGGATGGGTGATAGATTTGCGCAAATGCTGGATATTTTGCCAAATGATATTAAAAAACTTTTAGGTGCAGTGACTGCAATAGTTATAGATGATGATGTCATTCCATCATACTATTGGCCCGGCACTGGAGCGATATATCTTGATGCAAGAGCCCTTTGGCTTACCCCAGAAGAAGCCCAGACAATTACAAAAAAGGTTGATTTTAGAATATATTATGGCAACAATTTGCAGTTTTACAATTTTTGGAGATATGTTAAAAATGGCAGTTATGCTTGGAGATATTACAGGTTAGATAGCGGCGCTACAAGAACAGCAGAAGAGATTAAATACAACTTTGCGCAGCTGCTTTATCATGAATTGGCGCATGCTAATGATTTTACAAGACCCGAAATAATAAAAAATGCCGATAAGAGCAAGCCGGTTTATAAAGTGCTGGAAAATGCGCAAAATTACTATATTTCTACAAAATTATACAGTATAATGCCGCTAAATTCAGAAGTATTAAAAGGGATTGGGCAGGTTTTATATCATGGTGAAAAAGCTGATGATATCCAGGCAAATTATACAGCTTCTGATATAGGGCAGCTTTTTGATGAAGATGGAGCAGATGCTCTTTATGCATACAGCAATCAGTTCGAAGATTTGGCAATGCTGTTTGAAGCATCTATGATGAGATACCATTTTGGCATTCAAAGAGATTTAGCATTTATTCCCAAAGATTCTGACCAATATATTGTAGCTTGGGGGAAAAGGGATAGAATTGCCGATGAACAGGTAAAAAGAAGGGCTCTTTTTGTTGTAAAATCTCTTCTGCCTGATGAGACCGACTGGGACAGTTATTTTGCAAATGATTTAAACAGTTCAATTCAATTAGAAAGCGGTGTCAGCTGGGATGAAAATTTAAATATTCAAAAAAGCAAAAAGATGCTTAAAATGTTAAAAAGCAAAGCTGCTAACAGTTTAATACCGCCATATTTATAAAACAGGCTGGTTTAAAGGCGTTTAATTTATACTTTTGTAAACCGAAAAAGTAAATTTTCAACGCCTCGTATCCCTATATTATTCGACCCCTCTCTGGCAAAAAAAGTTAAAAGTTAAGCCCTGACCCCCCGCATGCTTTTGTAAACCGAAAAAGTAAATTTTCAACGCCTCGTATCCCTATATTATTCGACCCCTCTCTGGCAAAAAAAGTTAAAAGTTAAGCCCTGACCCCTGCATGATGAAGGTGCTGAATTTGCATAAAAGCAAAGGTCAGCGGCTTTACATCAGATATTTTCGAAAATCTCTTTAAAAGAAAATTCTATTTCACAACTGTTAAATTTAAAATTATAACTCTGCTTTTTAAATTCACCCTCTAAATAATATTTGCCGTTTTCCAATTTATAAACTTCTGCAAAATTTCCGGCAGGTTCAACTAAAATATAGTATTTAACGCTGTTTTTTGCATATATAATGGACTTTAAATTTCTATCTTTCTTTTTTGTCGAGGGTGATAAAACTTCAAAAATAATTTCGGGGGCTTTGTCTAAATAGGCTTTGCTGCTGTCTAAATCGCAAACAATCAAACTATCTGGACGAACAACGGTCTCTTCATCTATTTTCCAATCCACTTCGGGTAAAACTTTGCAATTTTTGCACTCTTTAAGCAGGCGTTTTAATTGTGAAGAAATATTCAAATTAATCTCTTGATGTTTGATAGAAGGCGCCGGGCTCATAGCATAAGCAATTCCGCCAATAAGCTCCCAGTCCCCTTCCCAATTTATGTAATCTTCATATCTGTAATTTGGAAGAAACAGTTCATTTAAAGCTTCCATTTTAACTCCTTTAAAACTCTTATAATATTATATCAAATTTTTAGCGCTGTTGGGGGCAGTCGTTTTGGTTTACCCAGATTGTTACAGATGTGCGCTTTCCATTTGAATCAATCACGGTAACTGTATGAGCGCCCGAAGAGAATTTATATTTTAACTCTTCGGCGCTGTTTTGTGATGGAGTGTTGTCTATATACCAAAACAGCGGTTTTGCTCCATTTTTAATTTTGAACTTAACAGTTGCTTTATAACAGCCGCCGCTTTGAAATCGTGTTCCATCTTTAGGGTATTCAAATTGCAAACTATCTTCTCTAAAGCGGGGTTTGTCGAAATATTTTAAAATTTTTGGCGGCGGGGTGTGTATAAGGCTGCTTTTGTTATCCAGGCTTTTGACTTTTTTTAAAGAGTTTAAAAGTTCAAAAGCTTCAAACATAAGCGGAGTGGCAATTTCCCTTGCAGCCAATTTTACCACCGGTTTATTGTCCGGCCGCCCTACCCATACTGCAACAGTGTAATTTTTACTGTAACCGACACTCCAAAAATCCCTGTATCCGTAACTTGTGCCGGTTTTGTAAGCAATAGCCTTTTTAAAATCAAAAAACTCTTTTGGGCGCGGTATCTCTTTTAATATTTCTGTAACCATTGCAGCGCTTTTGGGTGTGCAAAAATATAACTTTTTCTGTTTTGTATCCGGTAAAACCGCAATAGATTTTCCGCTTCCGCCATTTGCTAAAACGGTGTAACTTTGGGTTAAATGCCAGAGTGAAATTCCAAGCCCGCCAAGTGCTACAGGAAGAGTAGGGCGGTTTTTAGGAATATAAAGCTTTACTGCTACTGCTTTTAATTTATCTGTAAACTCTTTTGCTCCTAACCGGTTTAAAATTTTTACAGCAGGTATATTAAGAGAGTTTTGCAAAGCCTCTGCAATAGTAACTTCGCCCCTGTACTTGCGGCTGTAATTGTGCGGCTTGTAATTGTTAAATGCGCTTTTGGTATCTAAAATAATAGTTTTTGGGGATATTATGTGTTTATCAAATGCCAGTGCATAAATAAAAGGTTTAAGGGCAGAACCGGGAGAGCGCACCTTTTTTACCATATCAATAAAACCTGGAAAGTCATGGCTGAAAATATCATTAGAACCGATATAAACCTTAACATGAGAGCTGCTGTTTTCTATAATAAGCAGCGCCATGCCGGCACCCTTTGGCAATGTTTTACCTCTTGATTTCGCCCAAGTTTCAAACTGCTTTTGCAAAGTGTAATCGAGGGTTGTTTTAATAACAGTTTTTTTGCTCTCTCTTAAAACTTTTAAAGCAAGATGAGGTGCAAGCCGCGGAAACTTATAAGTTTTTTTATCTATTTTTTCATTCAGTGCCTGCAGATACTGCTTTTTGCTTATTATTCCCGAGAGAAAAGCCCGCTTTAAAACTTTATCTCTAGCTTTTTTTGCCTTTTTAGGATGCAGGTTGGGGCGGTAAGCTTGCGGATTTTTTGGCAGTGCAACCAAAAGGGCAGCTTCGCTTATGGTTAAAGCGTAAGGGTGTTTATGAAAGTAGCGCCAGCTTGCGGCTTCTACTCCTTCAATATTGCCGCCATAAGGAGCTAGAGTTAGATATATTTGCAAAATTTCTTTTTTGGAGAGGCGAAATTCCAGTTCAAATGCACGCGCCAACTCTATGATTTTAGAGACAAAAGTTCTCTTTTTCGGCTCTAAAAGTTTGGCAACCTGCATTGTTATGGTTGAAGCGCCAGATGTTACCCTTTTGTATTTTATTAAATTAAAAACAGCTCTGCTTATTGCCAGAAAATCGGCTCCGTGATGTTTATAAAACCGTTTATCTTCGTAGTTTAAGAGCATTTTTAGATATAGAGGGTCAATTTTATCTACATTGGCTTTAAAGCGCCACTTATCTTGCGAGTTTAATGTACAGTAGAGCCATTTGCCGCTGCTGTCTGTTGCTACTTTTGACAAATCTTTAAATTTGTCCGGTTTTATCGGGGAAAAAACAGTATACATAAAAGCGGCGATTATAAGTGTCAACAGTGCAAAAAGGAGCCATTTTATTATTTTTAAAAGATATTTCATAAAAATATTTTACCTAAAAAAACAGTTATTTTTTAAAAAGTGCATAAAAGTTAAAAAAATGGGATTAAATAAGTAGTTGTTTATCTTTTCTATGTTTAAATTGTGTATATTTTTTAGCAGGAAAAAGTTATGGTAAATATAATCTTTGATGCCGGGTATCTTTTAACACACGCCCTTGATAAATTGGAGAGAGAGGGGAGTTTAAATCCTATTTACGGCGCAATTAAGAAAGATGGCGAAAAAATTGTCAAAGTGATTAAAGAGGATTCTTTAGAGGTGTCAATTCCGCAAGTTATAAGTATGCTAGAAGAGAATTCGCAAAATGCAGAGTCTGCAGTTGCAATTTATCCGGCAGAGCTTGAAAATGAGTTTGGAGAGAGATACAGTGCGATAATTGTTTATGCTCAAAAATATGAGACAAATGAGTATATTATTATTGCCCAAGAGTATCAATTAGAAAATGGAAAAGTAATTCCCAAAGAGAATGAGTTGCTTGATTTTCACGATTTCATGAGTACAAAACTGGATATTTTAGAAGAGCAGTTTACAAAAGGGGTAACAAGCCACCACAAAGCGTTTTCGATTTGGAAAGAGCGATTTAAGTAAACTTTTTTTAAATTTCGGTATAATTCTTTCGCCCTCTTCGGAACTATGCAACGGGGTTAACAAGGCAACGGGTCAGGACGGGAACGTAGCAGCCCACCTTTTAATCCCGTGTGCCATAGCCTCCCGGAGAGGGTTTCTTCTTTAACCCAAATCTTGCTTCATTTTAAAATCTTAATTTAGAGGGGTGTCCGAGTGGTTTAAGGAGCACGCCTGGAACGCGTGTGTAGCGCAAGCTACCGTGGGTTCGAATCCCATCCCCTCTGCCATCAGTTTCTGTCATTTATTCTTGCAACTGCTCTGTAAATTTCATATTGTAAAATTTTAGGGTGAGGGTCGCTCCCTTTTACAGTGGAGTTTATTTCTTGGTTTAAATCCATTTTTTCTATCTCTTTTAAGTAGCTATTTAAAAGCGGTATTTCATTTTTAGTACCGATTTTTCCTATTATTTTTATAATAGACAGCTTTTCTGCCGGTTTAGCATTGGCAAAATGTTTTTTGAGAATCTCTAATGACGATTTGCTGCCTATGCTGTAGAGAACCTCATAAGCGCTTAATCTGACCAGAAGAGATTTGTCATTTAAAAGCGGATAGATATATTTTAATATTCCTGTATCGTTTTTATCAACTATTTTTGCAATTGCAATTAATGCTTTATCTTTTAATCTCTGGCTGTCTGATTTTAAATATTTTAATAAAACCGGAACAGCCCTTTTATCGCCAATATTTCCAAGGGCATCTATTGCGCTTGCAGCAGTTTCACTGTTTTTTAATTTAAGGTATTTTAAAACTGTCGAAATAAAATCGGGATCGTAAGTTTTTGCAATTTCATTTAAAGCAGCTTTTTTTAACTCAAGAGAGCTGCTCTTTAAATAGTATAAAGCTTTGGATTTTAAATACTTTTTAAATTTTAAATACCGTTTTTTGTCAGCAGGAGTGTAAAATTTTCTGTAAATTTTTAAAAACTTTTTAAGGTTAATTTTTAAAGTGTCATAATCGTCATAAAATGCGCCGCTGCTGTATGATTTAGCAATTACACTCAAGAAGTGTCCAATGTTGTAAAACTCTTTATTGCCAATTGACGGCATTTTTAAAGAGTAACTGTAAATACCATTGTCATTGCACTTGACAGCTAGCCCTTTATACTCAATAGCGTTTTGAAAAGCAAAAACAAAAAAAACAGTATTTTTTGACAAGTTATTTGTAAAGCTGCTTTTTGCATACTCATACGGGGTGAAATTTCTGTTTGGTATTAACTGCT